>SYFR01000320.1 GCA_005800325.1 Myxococcales bacterium
CACGCCGCCCGTGCCCGCCGTCGCCTTCTGGTTGCCGGCGGCGCAGCCGTCGAGCGACGCGTAGCCAAGAGCGAGCGCGCCCGCCGCGAACGACGAGGCCACGCCCAGCCAACCGGAACGTCTAGCGCGTGCGCGAGTCCGCAATGCCATGAGGCCCTTGTACTACTGCGCGCGTACGCGTCGCAAACCACCAGCGCGTGTGCGAAGGCGGCGTGCACCGACGCGCGCAACTGCGTGCCCGCGCCCCGCTCGAACCCGCCGATGATCCGGCACAATCGCGCGCGAGGCGACGGTTGACGCGCGCGCGTGGGCATCGTCTTCTCCCGCCGCCTCATGCACAGCGCACCGAAGTCGCAGCCGCCGAGCGAGTCGTCGCGGCTCGCCGCGCTCGCGCGCATGCAGCTCGGACGCCCGTGGCTGTTCCTGGCGTTCGCCGCCGTGCTGGTGTCGGCTTCGGTCGTGCTCGCGCTGCGCCTCCGCGTGCAGCCCGGATTCGAGGCGCTCTTGCCCGCGAGCCGGCCGAGCGTGATCGAGCTCGACCGCGTGAAGGCGAAGACGAGCGGCGTCTCCGCGGTCTTCATCCTGTTCGAGGGCGACGACACGAAGGCGCTGCGGGCGTGCGCCGACGCCACCGTGAAGGAGGCCGCAGCGCTCGGACATCCCTGGGTCGGGTCGGCCGAGAGCGGCGTGCACGAGGCGCTCGCCTTCCTCGAGCCGCGCGCCGGCCTCTTCGCCGAGCTCGAGGAGCTCGAGTCGCTGCACAAGGATGTCCTCGACCGCTACGACTACGAGGTCGGCAAGGTCACTGGCGCGAGCCTCGACGACGACGACGACGACGACGACGAGGACGCGGACACGGGCGACGCAGCCAGCGCGGCGAGCGCGAAGGGCGGCAACGACGCGGGCGGCGCGAAGGACGGCGTGCCCCCGAAGCTCGACGCCGAGAGCATCAAGAAGCGCTTCGGTCTCGAGAGGCTCGACGGCGAGCGCTTCCCCGATGGCTACTACCAGAGCAAGGACGGCAAGGCCGTGGTCGTGGCCATTCGCTCCGCCGTGATGGGCACCGACTACGAGGCCGGGCGAGAGGCGCTGCGACGGATCCGCGACGCGGTGGAGCGCGTGAATCCGAAGTCGCACCATCCGTCGGTGCGCTACAGCTTCGCGGGCGATCTCGTGACCGCGATCGCCGAGTATTCGGCGATCAGCGGCGATCTGACCGACGTCGGGATCCTCGGCGCGAGCCTGCTCGTCACGGTCGTGTTCTTGTTCTACCTGCGCGTGCGGACGCTGGTCGCGATGCTGCTCACCATCGCCATCGGCGTCGCCG
The DNA here is from genome assembly GCA_005800325.1 of Myxococcales bacterium. GTDB lineage: Bacteria > Myxococcota_A > Polyangia > Polyangiales > Polyangiaceae > SYFR01. The sequence continues at coordinate 1,328 of SYFR01000320.1, forward strand.
CGACGTTCGGCGCGACCGAGCTCTTGATCGGCGAGCTGAACATGGCCACGGGCTTCTTGTTCACCATCGTCGCGGGCAACGGCATCAACTCGGGCATCATCTTCATGGCGCGCTACCTCGAGATGCGCCGCGCAAAAGAGCCGGTCCCCGCCGCGATCCGCGCCGCGCACGCCGACACGTGGCTGCCGACGTTGACGGCAGCGCTCGCGGCCAGCGCCGCCTACGCCTCGCTCGCCGTGACCGAGTTTCGCGGCTTCCGCGACTTCGGCGTCATCGGCGGGATCGGCATGGCGCTCACCTGGCTGTGCACCTACGCCTTCTTGCCGCCCATCCTCATCGTCACCGAACGGGTGCTCCCGCTCGACGATCGCCCCGGGCTCTTCGGACTCTTGCCCAAGGGCGCCGCCCGGGGCACGCGCTTCGGCGAGCCGTTCGCGTTTCTCGTCGCACGCATGCCCCGCGTCGCGACCGTCGCCGGCCTCGCGCTCACCGTCCTCGGCGCGTTCGCGACGGCGCGCTGGGTACAGCGCGATCCGATGGAGTACGACATGCGCAACCTGCGGACCGACCTCACGGCGCGCGCCGAGGAGATCCGCACACGCATCAAATCCGAGGAAATCACCGGGCACATCGGCGCCGACGGCATGGCGATCCTGGTCGACCGAGTCGAGCAAGTGCCCATGCTCACCGCCGCGCTGGAGAAGCGTCGTGACGCCGCCCCCGCGGACGCCAAACCATTCAAGCGCATCCACTCGCTCGCGGACTTCGTCGCCACGGACCAAGCGAAGAAGCTTCCGCTGCTCGCGGACATCAAGGATCGCGTGGTGCGCGCCAAGAAGCGCGGCATCGTGAGCGACGCGGACTGGAACGAGCTCGCCCGCTACCTGCCGCCGGACAGCGTCGCGCCTTACACCATGGCCGAGCTCCCCGAGGGCGTCGCGCGCCCCTTCACCGAGCGCGACGGCACGCGCGGCCGCATCGTGTTCATCTCGCCGCTCGACTCGAACGTCGTCGATGACGCGCACTACCTCTTGCGCTGGGCAGACTCGTACCGCCACACCGAGCTCGCCGATGGCAGCGTCGTCGTCGGCTCGGGGCGCGCCGTCATCTACGCCGACATCTGGGCCGCCGTGATCTCCGACGTGCCGCGCGCCGTCGCCGTCTCGCTCGTCCTGACGTTGCTCGTCGTCGCGCTCTGCTTCCGGCAGGGCTTCGCGTCCGCGGCCGTGATGCTCTCGCTCGTCGCCGGCGTCTCCTGGATGACGGGCCTCCTCGCGACGACGGGCGTGCGGCTCAATTTCTTGAACTTCATCGCGCTGCCGATAACTTTCGGGATCGGCGTCGACTACGCCGTGAACGTCATGCAGCGGTACGTGAAAGAGGGCCCGGGCGGGATGCTCACCGCCGTGCGCGAGACGGGGGGCGCGGTCGTCCTCTGCAGCCTCACGACGCTGCTCGGCTACCTCGCCCTGCTCGGCTCGGTGAACTACGCGGTGCGGGGCCTCGGCGTCGCGGCGGTGCTGGGCG
>SYFR01000321.1 GCA_005800325.1 Myxococcales bacterium
AGCGGCGCCGGCGGGCACGGCGGTAGCGGCGGCGCAGCTCCGAGCGGCACCAGCGCGAGCGGCGGCGCAGGTGGCCTCGGCGGTGCGGGCGGCGCGGCCGTGAGCTGCACGGGCGTCTACACCGACAAGTGCGCCATGTGCATGGAGGCCGTGTGCTGCATCGAGGTCGCGGCCTGCAAGGCGCACGAGGGCTGCATCAATTGCCTGCTGACGAGCGTGTGCCTCGATCAACCGAGCCAGGAGCTAGCGGCGACGGCGCTCGCGTGCGCGGAGCAGCTCTGCAAAGAACCCTGCTTCGAGCCGCCAGGAACGGGACCGACGTCCGGCCCCGGCGGCGGCGCGATGTAAGCCTCGCTCGCGACGCGGGCTATTTCTGCGCGCTCTTTTTCGGCTCTTCGCGCAGCGGGATCTTGAAGGCGAGATTCTTCGCGAATTTTTCGCGCAGGACGTGGACGTAGGCGACGAGCGCGTCGCGCTGCTTCTCTTCGCGCATCCGCTCGATGACCTCGCTGCGCTTCTCGTCCCAGTCCTTGTCGCCCGGGGACTTCTTGTCCTTGAGCTGCGCGACCGCGTAGCCGTCGTAGAGCTTGATGACGTCGTTCGGCAGGCCGCCGACGCTCTCGATCGCGAACAGCATGCGCCCCGCCTGTCCGGGGTTGTCGACGCCGGAGAACGGCGGGCTGCCGAGCGAGAACTCGCTCGAGGTCTCGACCCGCGGGCGCGCCGCGTCTTCGGCCATCGCCGCGCGGACGTTGGCCTTGGCCTTGTCGTCCTTGCCGGGCACGCTGAGCTCGGCGACGTGGGCGTCGATCGCGGCAGCCAGAGTCTTGCCGCCCTTCGCCGCGGCGAGGATCTGCTTGCTCGCTTCCGCCGCGAACGCCTCGCCCGCCTTCTTCCCGTAGAGCTCGAGCGCCGTCTCGCGCTTGCCCTGCTTCTCTGCGTCCTCGCCGCTCAACACCTCGTCGAGGCGCACGACGTGCAAGCCGAAGCTCGTCTCGAGGACGTCGGACAGCTTGCCCTTCTCGAGCGCGTACACGGCATCGTCGATGACCTTGCTCGTGTTGGGCTTGGCGAGCTTGCCCGCCGCGAAACAGCCGAGCTCGCCGCCTTCGCGAGCCGACTGTGGGTCCTCGCTGAGTTCACGCGCGACGTCGGCGAACTTGTCGCCATCTTCGAGGCGCTTTTTCGCGCGGTCGACCTTCTCGCGCGCCTGCTTCTTGGCGGCGTCCTTGTCCTCGGCCGTCTCGTCGATGCGGACCATGACGTGGCGCGCGCGGCGACACTCGGGCCCGTACGACTCTTTCCGTGCAAGGAAGGCCTCGTCGACCTCTGTCTGGTTCTCTGCGGTCCACTTGCTCACGGCGTCGTCGGAGCGATCGAGCAGATGCCGCTGGTAAAACGCGCGATCGAGCTTCACGTAGTCGACCGTGAGCTTCGCGTTCTTTGCGGTGAAGTCGGCGCGAGCCTCGGCCTCCGAGATGCGCACGCGCGCCTTCACGAGCTGCCGCATGCGCGCCGCCAGGACCTCTTTCTCCTGGTACTCGCGGAAGTCCTTCAGGGTCTTGACCGTCGCGCGCTGGACAAACTTCTTGTAGCGCTCGTAGTCGAATTTATTGGTCTTCGGATCGATCGCGCCCGTGCTGCGCGACGGGCCATCGGGCGGGCCCGTGAGGCCGATGTAATACGCGAAGGACTCCTGGTCGGCGGGCAGCGAGACGCGCGCAACTCCCCGCGAGAGCTGCCGCGTCACCTCTTCTTCCGAGACGCTCACGCCGAGACGCGCGGCGTCCTCGAGCAGCAGCCAGCGCTGCACGAGGCCCTCGATGACGAGCGGACGCACCTGGCTCTTGGCGTCGTCGCTGTCGCCGCCGGAGGGCGATGCCATGCGGTAGGCGGTGACGAAATCGGACTGGCTCACGATGCAACGGCCGTCGTTCTCGACGGCACACGTCTCGGTCGCGCCTTGGGTGTCCGTGCCGGGACGAAACTGAACGACGAACACCATCGCGATGGCGAGCACCGCCGCGATGAGGATGAATTGTTTGACTGCGCTGGGCATCGACATGTCCCGAGGTTGACCGCCCAGCACTCGCGGGCGTTCGGGCGTGCGCCCATAACATGGCGCCCTCGGGTGGAGAAGTGACGAGCGCCTGGGGTGCTTCGCATCTGACTCGTGCCGTCAGGGCTTTCCGCGGGACGTTATTCGAGTAGCCTGTTGGGCGTGTCAACCAACGATGCCCCCGGGGACGGGCAGGACACCGGGGAGGAGACGGGCCCGCGCACGCGACGTGAAAGCGGAGCGAGGCGGCAGACGAGCGAGCCCGTCGAGCTCTATCGGGAGGACCGGATCGTCACGGGTTGGAGCCTCAACGTCAGCCGCGGAGGAGCGCGGCTCGTGCTCGACGAGAACGTCTACGTCGGCGATGCGTTCGACCTCGTGCTCGGCGACTACGATTTTCCGGAGATCCCTCGGCGGCACGGCGTCAAGGTCGTGTGGGTGAAGTCGAGCCCCGGAGGATGCGTGGCGGGCGTCGCGTTCGACGACGCCGGCTCGTTCCCGCCGCCGGCGCTCACCGCGTCGTTACCGCCCCCGCCCTTCGTGCCCTCGGGGCTAGCAGATCCGCGACCGTCCTCGATCCCCGCAGGCGCCGGCTCGTCGCCTGCTGCCTCGCGCTCGCGACCGGTACCGCCCATGGTGCCTCCGCCGCCGAAGCTACCGACCGACGACGAGTGACGATGCGGGCTCGCGCCGCCGCACGTTGCGGGTGTGGGCCCTCGGTCGTGGCATGCTGAGCTGATGCGAGTCCGCGCCGAAGATCTGCTGGGGCCGACGGGGCCCCTCGCGGGTGCGCTCGGCGGCTATGAGCACCGCGCCGGACAGATCGCGATGGCGCGCGCCGTGGAGCGTGCGATCGACGGCGACTCGATCCTATTGTGCGAGGCGGGGACGGGGACGGGCAAGACGCTCGCGTACCTCCTGCCGGCGATCTTGAGCGGACGGCGCGTCGTCGTCTCGACGGCGAACAAGGCGCTCCAGGAGCAGATTGTCCTGCGCGATCTGCCGCTGTTGCGCGAGCTGTTGGGGCTCGAGTGCGACGCCGCGCTGGTGAAGGGCCTCGGCAACTACCTCTGTCTTCGGCGCTTCGCCGAGCTTCGAGCAGCACCGGCGCGCGACGGCGACACCCTCGCGCTCGTGGAGGACTGGGCTCGGCGTACGACGACGGGAGATCGGGCCGAGCTTGCCACGCTGCCCGAGTCCCATCCGATCTGGGGGAAGATCACCTCGTCGAGCGACACGCGCATCGGCGCGCCGTGTCGATATTTCGAGGCCTGCCACGTCACCAGGCTGAGGCGCAGGGCGCTCGAGTCGCGGGTCGTCGTCGTCAATCACCACCTGCTCTTGGCGCACCTGGCGATGTCGGGCGACAACGCGGGCGGCGTGCTGCCGGAGTTCGACGTGCTGATCGTCGACGAGGCCCACCGCCTCGAAGATGTCGCGTCGGTCTTCTTCGGCGCGACGGTCTCGAGCCGCGGAATCGAGCGTCTCCTCGCGGACGTCGAGCGGAGCCTCCGTCACGCCCAGCTCGACTCCGGCGGCAGCACATCGGGGCACGTCGGGATTGCGCGCGCGCGCGCCGCGGAGCTATTCGAGGCGGCTGTCGCGGCGCTCGAAGCCTCGAAGAACACGAGCGAACGCGGCACGCGCGAACGCAGCGCGAGCGACGGGCCCCTTGAAGGCGACCGACGCGCGCTCTTGCCGGAGATCGCGGCGAGCCCGCTCCTCGTCGAGCGGTACCACGCGCTGGACGAGGCGCTCGCGATGCTTGCGGCGGTGCTCGCTGGTCATGAGCGGATCACGGAGTCGATGGGCCATGCGGCCGGCCGCGTGGGGAAGCTGCGCGATGGGCTCGCCGAGGTGCTCTATCCACAGCGCGACCACGTGGCGTGGCTCGAACGCACCGACGGCGTCGTCACGCTCTCGGCGACGCCGGTCGACGTCGGCCCGCTCATGAGCCGCAAGCTCTTCGACTCGGGCAGGGCGATCGTGCTCACGAGCGCGACGCTCACGAGCCTCGGGAGCTTCGAGTTCGTGCGCCAGCGACTCGGGTTGAAGGAGGGGCTCAGCGCTCCGCTCGAGGAGCTCAAGCTCGAGCCCGAACTCTCCCATGCCGAAAACGCGCTGCTCTACACGCCAACGGACCTGCCCGAGGTCACGGACGCCGCGTACTTCGACGCGGCGCGGACGCGCACACAAGCGCTCGTCGAGCTCACGCCCGGGGGAGCGTTCGTCCTGGCGACGTCGCTCAGGATGATGCGAGGACTGCATGCTGCCCTGCGCGCGAGCCTCGCGCGATGCGTCCTCGTTCAGGGCGAGGCTCCGAAGAGCGTGCTGCTCGAGCGCTTCCGGCGGCTCGGAGACGCCGTGCTGGTTGCGACCATGAGCTTCTGGGAGGGCGTCGACGTGCCCGGCGACGCCCTAGCGCTCGTCGTGATCGATCGCATCCCCTTCGAGCCGCCCAACGACCCGCTCACGACGGCGCGTGCTCATCGCGTCGAGGCGCGCGGCCTCTCGTCGTTTCGGGACTATTACCTGCCCCGCGCCGCGATCACGCTGGCACAGGGATATGGCCGTCTCCTGCGCACGCGCGACGATCGCGGAGTCGTCGCGGTGCTCGACAAACGCATCGTGACGCGGCCCTACGGGCAGCGGCTCGTAGCGAGCCTGCCGAGCGCACGCCGCACCGAATCGCTCGACGAAGTTCGTGCGTTCTTCGCACGCTGGCGCGCCTCGTGAGCTTGGCCTCAGCCGGCGCCGCTCGCGACGCCGTGCTGCCCGCGCCGGCGTCCGAGCTCGCCCGCTACTGCTGCTGAATGAAGCGAAACGGCACGGTGACGGTGGAGGTGTCGCCGGAGGACGGAAACTTCCATCCCTTCACCTTGCCCGTGACGCAGCTAACGAGCCCGGGGTTGCCGCCGCCGCCGCTCGCCCTCGCGCTCTGAACATTTCCGCCGGGGCCTATCGTGATCGTGACGCTGACCTTGGCCTCGCCGGTCGTCACCTGACCTGCGCAGCTGCGCGAGACGCCCTTGCTGTTCTTGGCGACGACGGATTGCGCTTGCTCGGGCGTCAGGCCGCCAGACGCCGAGCCGGCCGCCTGTGACGTCCCAGCAGAGTTCGGGCCCGCGACGGACTGGCAGAACGGGTCCGACGGATCGCAGGGCTTGGCCGCCGCTCCCTGGTCGGCCCCCGCGGTGGACGTCGCATCTTCGCCGCCCGCCTTTGACGCGCCGCCGGACGACACCGCCGCAGACTTCGCCGGTGCCCCATTGGCGGTGACGTCGACGGTGCCGAGCTCGACAGGGGAGCCGCTCCCCTCGGGCTGCACCACGGGAAGCGTCGTACCGCTTGGCGCGGGCGCGCCGCCCGGCAGCGCACTGGCCCCGGGACCGGGCGCAGCGTTCGCCGGCGCCACGGGTTGCTTGAAGAAGAGCGCGTAGGCTGCGACGGCGCCGAACGCGGCGGCCATCGCGATGAGGGCCCACGTTGCGGGATGCATGCCGCGGCTGCGGCTCCGGCGCTCGCGCCCGGCGAGCCCAGCGAGATCGAGGTCAGACGCCGTGAGCGAGGGGCGCCCCGCGTCGAGGGCCGGAGCTGGCACACTCGCGAGGCTTTCTGGCGCTTTGACAGTGGCGCTCGGACGCGGAGGTTCCGATGCGGGTGCGGCGACGGCGGCGGGCGA
>SYFR01000322.1 GCA_005800325.1 Myxococcales bacterium
AGGACACGACCGGGCGCCCGCTCGCGAACATGTCCCGGATCGTCATCGCGGCGACACTAGTGCCCTCCGTCCGAAGTGCGCTGACAAATTCGCTCGCCCCCGACACCACCGACGCCGCCTCCGGGCGCGACGCGCGGGCCCTGCAAGGATGCGCGCGTGCAGCGCATCTACGCCGGCACGAGCGAGGTCATGAAGGTCATCATCGCCAAGCAGCTCGGGCTTTGACCCTTGTCCGATTCGTGCTGGCGAGCGCCGCATGGCGGCCACGCGCGGTACGACGTGAAACTGACGGCGCCTCGGTGCCTCATCGAGCGCAGCCGCGGGCCATGCTAGTTAGCTGACGCGAGATCCGGACGAATCGTCGACCCTACGTCGAGAAAGAACCACGCATGCGACTCCCCTCCCTCGCCCTCGCCCTCGCCGCCACCACGGCCCTCGGCGCCCTGGTCCACGCCGACGCGCGCGCCGCCGACACCGTGCACGTGCTCGTGTTCATGGAGCACGGGGTCGGTACGCCCGCGCAGGCGCAGCCGTACGTCGACAAGCTCGTCGACCTCGCGCGCGCGAAGAACGGCTGGGCCGCGGCCGAGGGCAAGTACGTCACGCAACGCGCGCAGGCCGAGAAATACGTCGCGAGCCACCAGCCGCAGTTCGGGATCCTGAGCCTCGGAGCCTTCCTCGGCACGCGCAAGGCGCACCAGCTCGAGGTGCTCGGCGTCGCCGATGTGGCGCGCGCGGGCGGGCGTAAGTTTCACGTCGTGAGCCTGACCGCGGGCGATCTCGCGAGCTGCAAAGGCAAGAGGCTCGCGACCAACCACGCCGACGACAAGCGCTTCATCGACAAGGTGGTCTCGGGCGACGCCTTCGATCTCGCAGACTTCACCGTGGTCGCGACCGAGCGCCCGGTGCAGACGCTCAAGAAGGTGATCAAGGGAGAGGCCGACTGCGCGCTCATCGACAACGCGCAGCACGCCGAGATGGCGCACGTCGACGGCGCCGGCGCGATGAAGTCCGTGTGGAGCTCACCCGATCTGCCCCCCATGGCCGTCGTGGCCTTTTCTGGTGCGTCGGGCGCCGACCGTGCGAAGTTCAAGGCGAGCCTCGGCTCGCTATGCTCCGGCCCTGGCAAAGAACACTGCGACAAGGTCGGCATCAAGTCGATTCGCGATGCGGACAAGGCGGCGTTCGCGGCGGCCGTCGCCAGCTACGGCGACTGAGTCTTCGCGTAGCGGTGGCGACTCGCGCGGCGGTGGCGATTCGCTCGGCGGTGGCGATTCGCTCGGCGGTGGCGCTGGGCGCCGCGGTCCTCGCGCTGCTCGGCGCCGGCTGCTTCGACGTCATCGCGCTGCGCCCCGAGCTGCGCGCCGCGGTGTCGCGCCGTGACGCCCTCGCGCTCGCCGACGCGCTCGAGCAGCTGATCGACGAGGGCCGCGCGTCGGACAGCGACCGCGAGGCCGCCTACGACGCGGTCCGCAAATGGCGGCGTTCCGGGGCGGAGTACGCCTTCGCGCGCGCGGCGATCGCGGGGCGCCTCGCGCAGGTGCGTGGCCTCTCGGCAGCGGGGCTCGTGCGCGAGATGGAGCGACTCGCACGCGAGAGCATGACCCTCGACGCGAAGTTTCGCGACGGGGCCGCGCGCCGCATGCTGGGCACGCTGTACGTGCTCGCGCCCGCGCAGCTGCTCGAGCACGGCGACTCCGAAGAGGGCCTCGAGCTGCTCGAGAAGCAGGCGGCCGAATACCCGCGCGCGCCGCAGAATCACCTGCGCCTCGCCGAAGGGTACCTGGGCCTCAACGATCCCGGCGAGGCACGTGAGCCGCTCTGCGTGGCGCTCGACCACGCGACCGAGCTGCTTCGGTCCGAGCGAAAGCTGCTCGCGACGTTGATCGAACAGAGCGGCGGCCGCGCGGAGCTCGACTGCCCCTAACTCTTCTCCGACACGCCGCTAGCTCGGCCCGAAAAGGGGCCCATGGGCGTGGCGAACCAGAGCTTCGCCACGCGCGTCGCGCACTAAATCGAGCAGGACATGTCCGAGCCGCAGCACAGCGGCGACTTCACCTTGCCGCAGCCGTTCGGGCATTTGGACACCTGCACCATGGCGCCGTCGGCCTTGGTGATGCTGTCATTGACGAGCTCCACCTTGCACTTCGCGCAGACGATATCGACGGCCATCTTGCATTTATCGCACTCGTAAGTAGCCACGTTGCCTCCATCTCGGCGGAGCCTGCCTCCGCGGAGCGCGAGCCTACCAGGACAAGCGGGAAATGGCGCCTCGTGTCGCGGTGATTACGTCGCCTCCGAAGGATGGGCGAACAGCGGTCGAGCGTGGGGCTGCGGACGAGGCGGGTGGCCGCGCGAGCAGCTCGGGTTCGGAGGCGCGGCGCATGAGGCGCACGCTGCCCGTCGAGGTGATGCCCCAGCCCGACGAGAGCACCTGCGGTCCGACGTGTCTGCACGCGGTTTACCGGTATTTCGGGGAGTCCATCGCGCTCGAGACCGTCGTCGCGGAGGCGCCCACGCTCGAGGACGGCGGCACGCTCGCGGTGCTCTTGGGCACGCACGCGCTCGGCCTCGGCTATGCGGCCACGGTCTACAGTTACAACCTTCGACTGCTCGATCCCACGTGGTTCCGGAACGGAGCGGTGGCGGTCGATCTCATCCGTAAGCTCGACGCGCAGGCCCAGCTCAAGCGTGACCCGAAGCGTCAGCTCGCGTCGCACGCCTACGCCGAGTTCGCGCGCCGCGGAGGCGAGCTGCGCATGATGGATCTCAGCCCCGAGCTCATCGCGGGCTACCTCGAGCAGGGCCGCCCCTTGCTGGCCGGGGTGAGCGCGACCTACCTCTACGCATGCGCCCGAGAGCTGCCGGACGGCACCTACGACGACCTCGCGGGCGAGCCTCAGGGCCACTTCGTCGTGCTGACGGGCGTGCGCGATGATCGCGTGCGCGTGGCCGATCCGTGGCAGCCGTCTCCTGACGAGCCGTCGTCAGCGAGCCTCGACCCCGGCGAGGCGGCGCGCGCCAGTCGCTCGTATTGGCTGCCCATGCGCCACCTCTTGCACTCCATCATGCTGGGTGTCCTGACCTACGACGGCAACCTGCTCGCCATCGCGCCCAAGGGGGCGCCCGCGTTGCCTGGGCCCTGACTCGCGACTCTCGTCCGATGCGCACGCTCGTCGTCGTCGACAAACCCGAACTCTGGCCCATCGACATTCCGGGCGTCGAGGTCGTGGCCGCGAGAAATTACCTGTTTTCTCGGGCTTTCTCGCTCTTGCGCGGCGCGCGCGTCTTCAACCTGTGCCGCAGCTACCGCTACCAGAGCACGGGCTACTACGTGTCGCTCCTCGCCGCCGCGCGTGGCCACCGGCCGGTGCCGAGCGTGACCACCATCCAGGATCTCAAGGCCTCCGAGATCGTGCGCATCCGCTCGCAAGATCTCGAGGCGCTCGTGCAGCAGAGCCTGTCGTCGATCGACGGCGACGAGCTCGCGCTCAGCGTCTACTTCGGTGCCACGCGCGCTCCGAGGCTCGAGCGGCTCGGGGCCAGGATCTTCGGGCTGTTCGAGGCGCCCCTCCTGCGCGCGTCGTTTCGTCGCGACGCACGCGGCCTCTTCGAGCTCGCGAGCGTGCGGCCCATCGCGGCGGACGAGATCCCCGCCGACGACGCGACCGCGGTCGTGGACATCGCGCGTGACTTCTTCCGCAAGCGGTATCGGGCGCGCACTCGAAAGTCCCAGAGCCGCTACGACCTCGGCATTCTCTTCGACGCGCACGAGGCCGAGCCTCCGTCGACCTACAAGACGATCCCGCGGTTCATTCGCGCCGCCGAGAGCCTCGGCCTCCGCACCGAGGTCATCGGGCGCAACGCGTACGCGCGCCTCGGCGAGTTCGACGCGCTGTTCATTCGCGAGACGACCTCCGTGAATCACCACACCTACCGATTCGCGCAGCGCGCCGCGGCCGAGGGGCTCGTCGTCTACGACGATCCCGAGAGCATCATGCGCTGCACCAACAAGGTCTACCTCGCCGAGCTCCTCGCGCGGCACGGCGTGCCCACGCCGCCGACGATGGTGCTGCACCGAGGCAACCTCGACGATGCGCCGCGCGCGCTCGGGCTGCCGATGGTGCTGAAGCAGCCGGACGGCGCGTTCTCTCTCGGCGTGAAGAAGGTGGACGACGAGGCGTCGCTACGGCGTGAAGCGGCGCGTCTGTTCATGAGCTCGGAGCTGATCCTCGCGCAGTCGTTCACCCCGACGGAGCTCGACTGGCGCGTGGGCGTCATGAGCGGGCGCGTCTTGTGGGTGTGCCGCTACTTCATGGCCCGCGGACATTGGCAGATCCGCCGCAACCTCGCGAGCGGGCGCGCGCGCTACGGACGCGTCGAAGCCGTGCCGCTCGCGGAGGCGCCGCCGGCGGTGCTCAGAACCGCGCTCGCCGCCTGTCGCACGGTCGGCGACGGACTCTACGGCGTCGACTTGAAGCAAGTCGGCAGGCGCGTACTCGTCATCGAGGTGAACGACAATCCGACGATCGAGGCGGGCGACGAGGACGCCGTCGCGGGCGACGAGCTATACCGATACATCATGCTCGCGTTCCTTCGCCGACTCGACGCGAGCCATGCGCCCGCGCGATCGACGCGCCTCGAGCCGCTCGAGAGACTCAGGGCATGAGCGACAAGCCGCCGAGGTCCGTGGGGCTACGCGACGAGCCGCCACCGCACCGTGTCGTGGAAGCGCCACGCGCGAGCGATGCGCCGCATCGAGCGGACGGCCCCGGGCTCGGGCTGTTCGAGGGCTACGGGCTCGAGCTCGAATACATGATCGTGGCAAAGGACACGCTCGACGTCGCGCCGCTCTGCGATCGGCTCCTCGACGCTGGCGGCATGGGGAGCGCCTCGGAGCTCGAGCGCGGCCCCGTGCGTTGGTCGAACGAGCTCGTGCTGCACGTGGTCGAGCTCAAGACGAACGGTCCGGCCAGGACGCTCGAGGGCGTCGCCGCGCAGTTTGCCGCCGATGTGCGTGAGGCGAACCGCTTGCTCGAGCCGCTCGGCGCGCGCCTCATGCCGACGGGGATGCACCCGTGGATGCGGCCCGCGACCGAGACCGTGCTGTGGCCGCACGAGCACCGCGAGGTGTACGAGCTCTTCGACCGGATCTTCACGTGCCGCGGACACGGCTGGGCCAACGTCCAGAGCCTGCACGTCAATCTGCCGTTTCGGGGCGACGACGAGCTCGTGCGGCTCCACACTGCCGTGCGCCTCGTCTTGCCGCTCTTGCCGGCGCTCGCGGCCTCGAGCCCGATCGTCGATGGCTCGCCGACCGGCCTCATGGACAGCCGGCTCGAATATTACCGCACCAACTGCCGGGCGATCCCGTCGGTCACGGGCCTCGTCGTGCCCGAGCCGATCACGAGCCGTCGCGACTACCGTGCGCGCATCCTCGAGCCCATCCTGCGCGACCTCGCACGCTTTGATCGCCGCGGCGCGCTGGATCCCGAGTGGGTGAACGCGCGCGGGGCGATCGTGCGCTTCGTTCGCGACGCGATCGAGATCCGCGTGCTCGATTGCCAAGAGACGCCGCGGGCAGATCTCGCGATCGCCGCGCTCGTCGCCGAGGTCGTGCGCGCGCTCGTCGACGAGCGGTACGCCGGCATGGAAGAGCAGCTCGCGGTCGAGCAAGCGGTCCTCGCCGCGCTCCTCTTGCGCGCCATCGCCGACGCCGAGCACGCCGTGGTCGACGACGCGCGGCTGCTCGCGTGCCTTGGGCTGCCCGCGCGCAAGGCGACGCTCCGCGAACTCTGGCATGCGCTGCGCGAGCGCCATGGGCCGCGAGCGAGCGAGCTCTCGGAGCCGCTCGACGTGATCCTGAGCGAGGGTCCGCTCGCGCGGCGGATCGTCCGCGCGACGGCGCGCGGGGAGCGACTCTGCGACGTCTACGCGCGGCTCGCGGACTGCCTCGCCGAGGGCGCGATGTTCGCGGCGTAGACTTGGCGGCGAAGGCGCCGCTCACGCGGGCGCGAAGGCTTGCGAGGGCCCGTGGCTCGCTCCCGAATGATGGGCGTCGTACGCGAGCGCGCGGGGTTCCGAAGTTGCAGCACGGTAACGTGCCATGAAGACCAGAACCTCTGGGTGCGCGGCGGTCGTGGCCCTGTGCCTCACCTGCGGCGCGTGCGTGAACAAGCAGACGGGCGGCGCGGTCGCCGGCGCGGGCATTGGCGCGGCCACGGGTCACGCCATCTCGAAGGGCAGCACCGCGGGCACCGTCATCGGTGGCCTCCTCGGCGCGCTCGTCGGCAGCGAGATCGGCCGCTCCATGGACGTGCAGGACCAGATGGTCCTCTCGCGCGCGCTCGAGCACTCGCCGAGTCAGCAGCGGACGCAGTGGATCAACCCCGACAGCGGCAACGCCTACAGCGTCACGCCCGTTCGCAGCTTCACGCAGGCGGGCGGCGCGCCGTGCCGTGATTTCACCATGCTCGGCAACGTGGGCATGGGCCAGGAGGAGCTCTTCGGGACCGCGTGTCGGCAGGCGGACGGGAGCTGGCGCGTCGTGAACACCCAGCCTGCCGGTGTCGCGGGCGGGGGGTTCTAGTCAGGTGCGCGCTCGGTCGAGTCGAGCCGAATGACGAGCGTCGTGCGTGGGCGCGCGCGGCGCCGGACTTGCAGCCGATAACGTGCCATGAAGACGACAACGACTCGGTGCGCGGCGGTCGTGGCCCTGAGCCTCACCTTCGGCGCGTGCGTGGACAAGCAGACGGGCGGCGCGGTGACTGGAGCAGGCATCAGCGCGGCCACGGGTCACCGAAAGGCCCCCGTTCTACCGTCGTCGAGCCGGCGCGGCGGCGTCCTCGGCGCGCTCGTCGGCAGCGAGATCGGCCGCTCGATGGACCTCGAGGATCACACGGTGCTCACGGGCGCGCTCGAGCACTCGCCGAACCAGCAGCGGACGCAGTGGACCAACCCCGACAGGGGAACCGCCTACAGCGTGACGCCGTTGCGGAGCTTCACGCAGGCGGGCGGCGCGCGGTGCCGGGAGTTCACGTTGCTCGGCAACGTCGGCAAGGGCCAAGAGGAGCTCTTCGGGACCGCGTGTCGGCAGGCGGACGGGAGCTGGCGCGTCGTGAACACCCAGCCTGCCGGTGTCGCGGGCGGCGGCTTCTAATCCAGTGCGGGCTCGGTCGCCGCGGCGAGCCACGCGAGGTAGCTCGCCGAGCCGCGCGCTATCGGCAGCGCGATGATTTCCGGCTCCGCGTAGGGATGGTGCTCACGCAGCCAGCGCTCGAGCGCCTCGTAGCGAGCTGCCGTCGTCTTGATGACCAGCTGCAGCTCGCTCGCCTCCTCGACCTGGCCCTGCCACGAGTACGTGGACCGGACCGGGCCGATGGCGTTCACGCAGGCGGCGAGGCGCGCTTCGACGAGCCCCCGCGCGATGCGGGTCGCGTGCTCGCCGTCGGCGGGCACCGTGCAGAGGACGACGATCACTCGACCGAGATGAGCACGCGGACGTCGACGGCCTCGCTGCCGTTGCCGCGCACCTGAATGGCGTGCTCGCCCTGCCAGCCGTCCTCGGCCCAGATGAGCAGCTCGCCCGAGCCGAAGTCGTCGTCGCCGCTGAGCTCCCACGTCGCCGAGTCTTCCTCGACCAGGTTCGAGGAGAGGCAGAGCTTCGCGCCCTTGGTCACCGGGACCTCGTGCAGGTTGACGAAGAGCGGGCTCGGCGGCTCCCAGGTCTTCAGCTCATCCATCGAGATCCATGCGTCGTCGGGCATGCTCCAGAGGGCCTGCACGTTGCCGCCCTTGGTGCACGACGTCACGCCGTTCGCCGGCGTCGGGAAGCGCACCGACACGTCGCCGTGGAGCTCGATGTTGCCGCCGACGTCGCCGCCGCCGAGGTGATCGAAGCCGAGGATCTCGACGCGAACCCGCGCGAGGGTCTTCTCGCACTGGCGCTCGTTGTATTCCGACGTGAACGCGAGCTGCGCCGTCTCGTTGTCGAGGTACGCGAGCTTGTAGGCGATGGGAGCGCCGGGCGACTCCTTGCTGTAGTTGCCGCCGTTCTTGATGTACGTGACGATCCCCTCGAAGCCGCTCACGACGCCGGTGGCATCGCCGCCCGCGCCGCCGATGACGTAGGCGCGGATCGTCGACTCGGAGAGCGCCTTTTGGTAGGTGGCGCTGACGTTCGCCTCGGCGCTCACGGCCTTCGTCACCGCGGCCTCGAGCGCGGCCTTGATGGTCTTGGCGTCCTCGGTGCTCTCCACGCTGAAGATCACGCGGCGACCGAACGTCATCGACTGCAGGTACATCGGCGGGTTGTCCACACCGACCTGCTTCTCGATCTGGTCGAGCGTGACCGCATCGCTGAAGAATTTGCTCGGGCGCGTCGGAGCGTCGACGTCGATCGTGTAATAGGCCTGGGTGAAGTTGACGAGGATGTGCGTCTTCTTCGCGGAGGTCGTGAAGTCGAAGTTGCCGGTGACGCTCGCCGCGCCCGGCCAGTCGACACCCGCGCCGAGCGAGAGCGCGATCTGCGACTCGCTGTGCACCTGCACGATCTCGAAATCGATCATCGCCGGCGTCGCGCCGGTCACGCCCTCGGCGAGGATGCGGTTGCGCTCTTCGCGGAAGGCGGAGAGGCTCGGCTCATCCATCGAGCCGGTCGGGTTCGCGTTCAGGTTCTCGAGCGAGAGGCTGAACTTGATCGGCGCGAGCTCGACCCCGAGCGGCGTGAGCACGCCGTACTGGGCGTCATCGCCTCGCACCACGGTGCCGGGCCACATCGAGGCAGAGTTCGGCTGGAACGCGACGAAGCGATCGAAGCGCACCGTCTCGCTGTAGCGCTTGTGCGAACAGAAATAGTCGCCCTCTTGCGCGGGCTCCGGGCAGTTTTCCTCGCACGAGACCTCGGTCTTCGGGCGCGAGTCCGCGACCGGCAGGTGCGGGATCCCGAGGAGGTATTCGTCGATCGACGCGAAATCCTCGTGCGAGCCGCCGCCGACCTCTTCGACGACGCACGCGCCGAGCAACAAGCTCACCGTCAATGCACCGAGCCCTGCGAAACTGCGAATCTTTGAAGCCATCCCGAATCTCCCTTGCTCCCAATCCCGCACCCGCCTTAGCAATTGGTGTGCCGTTGACCTACATCGTACCCAGCAATTAATTCCGAATAGTTACACTGGACCATGGTGGCGCGGGAGTCCAGCGCGATGGACAGTCGCCGCGCCATCGGATCGTTCTTGATCCACCTGGCTCCCGGCACGCGCGCGGCCGCCTCTCGCCCGAGGGGCGCAAGCGCGGAGAACGCCCGCGCGCTGCCGCCGTTGCGCCCAAGGGGAGGTCGCGTGGTAGCTTGCGCGCGCGGCGCGACCCTCGCTCGCGTCGGGCCCGAGCTTCGATGTCGAACGAACCGAACCCTGTTGCTGTCGAGACGCCGACCGCGGTCGAGGCGCCGGCTGCCATCGACACGGCGGCGAGCACGCGAACGCTGGGCCGACGCCTGCGCGACCTGGCCACCCGCATGGCGCTCTACGACATCGTCGTGCTCGCTTACCTCGCGCTCGTGCCGATCGCGCTCGTCTTCACGCCACCTAGCGCGCCGCGCGACCGAGTGCTCCGCCAGTACCTGGCGCTGCTCGCGACGGTCGCCACCTTCGTCGTCGCCGCGCGCACGAGGCGCTGGCACCGATCGCGCTTCGTCGGCGTCGGCTACCGTCTCGGGCTCGCGTCCTCGATGGCGGTCACCTACGTGCTGCTCGGCGACGCGCTGCCGCTCTTGAACCCGCACACGCTCGACCGCGAGCTCTTTCTCCTCGATCTCGATCTCCTCGGCGTCGAGCCCGCGATCCTCTTGCAGCGCTGGACGACGCCGCCGGTCGTCGACTGGTTTGCGGCCTTCTACCTGAGCTACTTCGTGCTGCTCACGTTGTTTCTCATGCCGCCGGTGCTCTTCTCGAAGAACGAGCGGCTCTCGGGCGAGCTCGCGACCGTGGTCCTCTTGACCTGCGCCATCGGGCAGACGCTCTACGCGTTCGTGCCGGGCTTCGGCCCGCTCTACGCGACGACCGAAGCCTTCGATGGTCCGCTCGCCGGCAACTTCTGGTTCGAGCTCATGACCAACTTCGTCTCGGGCGCCGGCGCGAAGAAGGACATCTTCCCGTCGCTGCACACGGCGACGCCCTCGGGGCTCACGATCGTCGCGTATCGCTATCGCCATGGCCCCGTGATGCGCTGGGTGTGGCCGTTCGTCGCCTTCGCCACGGCGAACATCATCGTGGCGACGTTGCTGCTCCGTTGGCACTACGTCATCGATGTCGTCGCAGGGCTCGTGCTGGCGGCGACGTGCGCCTTCGTCGCGGCCGAGGTGACCGAGTGGGACTTGACCCGGCGCCGCGAGCGCGGCGTGCTCGGGGCGTGGCCCCGCTGGCCGCTCTCGTCGAGCGACGAAGCCTCGTGATCGCGCTCGCGGAGCTGCTCCTCGGCGCGCGGCCATTTCGCATCGCGCTCAGCAGCGAGTTTCGTGGCGTGCGAGAGCGCGAGGGGCTCGTGCTGTTCGGGCCCGAGGGGACCGGCGAGTTTGCGCCGTTTCTCGAATACGACGCGCGCGCGTGCGCCCGCTGGCTCGCGGCCGCGGTCGAGCAGGCGTTCGTGCCGCCCGTGCCGCCCGTGCGCTCGAAGCTCCTCGCCAACGCGATCGTCCCGGCCGGCAAGCCTCACCACGCCGCGGAATTTGCGCGGCGGATCCGCAGCGAGACGGGCTGCACAATCTTCAAGATCAAGGTCGGCGACGAGGACGGCATCGCGCGCGTGCGAGCCGTCGCCGCGGCCGTGCCTGGCTGCTCGCTGCGGCTCGACGCCAACGCCGCCTGGGACGTCACGACCGCGTGCGCGACGCTCGCGGCGCTCGCCGAGCTCCCCATCGACTACGTGGAGCAGCCCTGCCGCACGCTCGCGGACTGTGCCGCGGTGCGCGCCGCGGCGAAGGTTCGGGTCGCCGTCGACGAAGGGGTGCGCCTCGCGCAGACCGTCGACTGCGACGCGGTGCGACGGTCGGCCGACGTCGCGATCCTCAAGCCGACGCCGCTCGGTGGTGTACGCGCCGCCCTCGCGCTCGCCGAGCGGCTCGCCATGCCCGTCACCGTGAGCAGCGCGCTCGACTCGTCGATCGGCCTCTATTCCGCGCTCGCGCTCGCCGCCGCGCTGCCCGAGCCGCCGCTGCCGAGCGGCCTCGGCACCGGCACGCTGCTCGGGACCGATCTCGTACGCGACACGGTCGTCCCGCGCGGAGGCTGCGTGCCCTTCGCCCGCCCCGAGCTCGACGACGAGGCGCTCGCACGCGCCGAGGCAGCGATGCCGCTCGAGCGCCGGCGGTGGTGGCTCGAGCGACTCGCGGCCGCGTGGGACGCCGGCGGCCGAGAGCTCGCCCGGAGGCTCGCTTGAGCCACGACCGATCGCGAGCGCGCGCGGC
>SYFR01000323.1 GCA_005800325.1 Myxococcales bacterium
CGCGCGCGCGAGGAGCTCGAGCGGGCAGCTCGCGCCGAGCATGGCCGCGCCCGTGATCGCGCCCGCGCGCACATAGCTGCGAGGATCGTCGAGCGCGTTGGTGATGAGGGTCGCCGCATCGCTCGACGGTCCATGGCGCGCGGCGACGCGGGCGAGCGCGACCGCGGCGTTGCCCGCGACCGCGGCGTCGGTGTCGCCGAGCGCACGACCGAGCTCGGGCAGGGAGCCCTTGTCGCCGATCACGGCGAGCGACCACGCGGCGTTGGCTCGCACCGACGGGTCGGGATCCGCGAGCAAGAGGACCGCCTCGCGGCTCAGGCTCGCGTGCCCGGCGAGCGCCTCGGCCACCTTGCGCCGATCGCTCGCGTCCTCGAGCGTTCGCAGCGTCGCCAGCAACGCCCCGGCCTCGGGAGCTCGCATCCTGCCGAGTCCTTCGATGACGGCATCGCGCGCACGCCCGTGCAGCGTGGGCAGCGCCTCACGCACGCGCTCCACGACGGCGGCAGCACGGCATCGCGCCAACGCCCCGGAGAGCGCGATCGCGAGGGCATCGCGATCCGCCTCGGCGCCCTTGCCCAAGCGCTCGATGAGCACGAGCGCCGCCGCATCGCTGCCGGTGCGGGCGAGCGCATGCGCCGCCGACATCCGCACGCGCTCACTCGCGTGAGCGACGCCCTCGAGCAGCACACGATCGACAGCAGAACTCGCGATGCCGAGCTCGCCGAGCGCATCGAACAGGGCCTGGCGCAGCTCGAGCGAGCGCGTCTCCGACAGCGAGAGCAGGATCGGCAGCGCGCGGGGAGAGCCGGTTCGGCCGAGCAGGCGCACGAGCGAAGCGCGCTCGCCTTGGTTGAGCGAGAGGTCCTGAACGCGGCCACGAACGACGTCCACGGCGCGGCCGTCCTGGTCCGCGGGCTCGAGCAGCCGGCTCGCGACGACGACCGCCCGCGTGCGAATCGCGGGGTCGCTGTCCTCGAGGTGCTCGAGCACGAAGCCCACCGCGGTCGGCTCGCCGAGCGCCTCGATGGCCTCGAGCGCCGCCCACAACGGGACCGCACCGCGCTGCGCGGCCGCGATGATCGCAGCCGACGCTCCGTCCGCACGCAAGGCTCCGAGCGCGAGGGCCGCCGCGGCGACGAGCGTCGGCGAGCCCGACGAGGCGAGCACATCTTTCAAGGCGAGAGCCGCCCGAGCGCCGACCAGGCCGAGCGCCGCCCGCACCGGCGCCGCCCCGTACCTCGACGTGTAGGGCACGGGCCCCTCCCGCTCGAGCTCGCCGACCAAGGCCGTGACCGCGGCCGGCGTGCCGATGCGTCCCAGCGCGAACAGCGCCGCTTCGCGCACCAGCGCATCGCCCGGGCCCGCGAGCGCGCCATCGTGCCCCCGCGCAGGCGCGAGCTCTGCAACGATCGCCGTCACGGCATCACCGGCGCGAAGCCTCCCCAGCGCCTCGAGCGCTTCGACGCGAACGTCAGGGGCCTTGTCCTCGAGCGCGAGCAAGAGCGTCGCGGCGGCCTTCGAGTCGCCCGCGAAGCCGAGCGCGCGTGCGGCCTCGCGCCGAACCTCCACCTCTTGATCCTGCAGCTTGTTCAACAGCGGCACGACGCTCTTCGGATCTGCGAGGCGGCCGAGAGCGCGCACCACGCCGACACGCACGCGAAGGGCCGGGTCGTCGAGGTGTCCGAGCAGCGGCGCCACCGCGTCGGAGAGCCCGCTCTGCCCCATCGCGTTCGCCGCCGCTTCGCGCACCTCGGGCTTGCCGTCCGACAGCACGCGGCCGAGCGCGGCGACGGTATCGAGCGTCGGGACGCGGCCGATGAGCACGCACGCCGCCTCCCGCAGCCGCGCGTCGCGATCCTGGAGCCACTCGAGCACCTCCGCGCCCGCTCCCTCGAGGCCGAGCGCCCCCGCCGCGCTCGCGCCGTTGAGCCGCACGTCGGTGTCCGTGTCGCGCAGCGCCTTCAGCGCGAGCTCGCGCGCGACCTTCGGCGGGAGCTCGAGGAGCCGCTCGGACGCGCTCTTGCGATCGGCCACGTCGGTCGAGTCCATCGCCGTCGCGATGCGTCGCTGGCTCGAAGGCCACACGCTCGCCGAGGCCGGCACGGGCGCCGTGACCGCGAGCGCGAGGAGCGCCGCGCCGATGCGGTTTCCACCGGAAATTACGGCCTTTTTCGACTCCGCTCGGCGACCGTGCACGGCCGCGAAGCTACCACGAGGCGCGCTCGAAGGCCGCAGGCGAATCGGCCCTCAGGCCACGGTCGACTGCTCGCGCCGCGCGAGGACTTCGCGCAGCGCCACGATGCAGCGGTGATTCTGCGCGTCGTCGCCGACGGTGATGCGCACGAGGCCACGCCCCGCACGGTGCGACCCGAGCGAGCGAATGAAGACTCTCCGCTCGAGCATCCGCTCGACGATGGCGTCCGCCGAGAGGCCCGTCAACGTGGCGTCGAGCAGCACGAAGTTTCCCTCGCTCGGGATCACCTCGAGGCCCGGAATGCGGGCGACCTCGCGCTCGAGCTCTCGTCGTCCGCTGCGCAGGGCGACGACGCGGCTCTCTTGCTCGGCGACGTCATCGAGCGCGGCGATGGCCGCGGCGATCGACACCGACGGGAGGTTCCACGGCACCTTGACCCGCGCGAGCAGCCCGATGAGCTGCGGATGCGCGAGCGCATAGCCGACGCGCATGCCGGCGAGCCCATACGCCTTCGAGAAGGTCCGCAGCACGATGGCGTTCGGAAACTCCGCGAGCAGGTGGCACACCGAGTCGCCGTCGTCGCTGAGCTCGTAATACGCTTCGTCGATCACCGTCGGCAAGCCGAGCGCGAGCAGCCGTCGCAGGCGCGGCTCGTCGATGCGGTTGCCGGTCGGGTTGTTCGGCATGCACAGGAACACGACCTTCGTGCGCTCGGTGATGGCCGAGATCATCGCCGGGACGTCGAAGTCGCCGGCCTCGGTCATCGGCACGAGCACTGGGATGCCGCCGACGACGCGCGTGCGCGCCTCGTACATCGAGAAGGTCGGCACGCTGAGGATCACCTCTTCTCCTGGCGCGACGAAGCTGCGCACCACGAGATCGATGAGCTCGGCCGAGCCGGCGCCGAGCACCACGTGCTCTTGGTCGAGGCCCTCTCGCTCGCCGAGGCGCTGCCGCAGATCGGCCGCGCCCTTGGGGTAGCGGTTGCCTGCGAGCGCCGCTTCGACGATGGCGCTCACCACCCGCTCGCTCGGCGCGAACGGGCTCTCGTTCGACATCAGCCGAAGCACGCCCTTCTTCTTCTCGGCCAGCGCGAAGTGGTCCTCTCCATAGGGCTTCGCCGCCCGCACCCACGTCGGGGCGAAGAGCTCGACCGCCTCGGGATCGATGCGACCGGACTCGGGCTCGTCGCCGAGCGCATCGCCAAAGACGCGCAGCATGGCCTCGGCCCGCTGCGCCGCCTCGGGCGTGTCCACGTCGATCCACCGCGCCTCGCCGATGCTGAGGCCGAGGAACGCGCCCTTCTTCGCGAGCGCCGCGACGCCGTCCGAGAGAGAGCAGTCACCGGACGCTTCATGAACCTGCTCGAGCTCGTGCACGAGCGCCGGGCCAATGCGGAAGACGCCCGTGTCGATCGCGTCGTACTCGGCGAGCTCCTTGGCGATCCCCACGATGCGGTTCTGCTCGAGGCGAACCTTGGTCGCGTCGTCGAGGTCGAAGCAGCGCTCGATGTCGTAGTCGATGCCGAGCGCGCAGGCGTTCTCGGGCACCTCGTAGGACATGAGGCGGCGCGCGAGCTCCGGCGAGTAGAGGTGATCGGCCATCGTCAAGAGGCACTCGCGGTCGACGAACTGTTTTGCCGCGAGCAGCGAGACGCCGTTCTTCTTGTGAAAGTCACGGTTCTCGACGAACCGGAGCCGCATCAGCAGCGACGGCTCGCTCTTCAGCGCGCGCCGGATCTGGTCGCCGCGGTCGCCGATCACGACCACCGCCTCGCGGATCCCTACCGACTGCAGGGAGCGCAAGATGCGCACGAGGAGCGGCACCTGAGCGATGGGCTTGAGCGGCTTCGGGACCTCACGCTCGCTGACGAGGCGCGAGCCTCGCCCGGCGGCAAGCACGATGACTCGTTCGATCGGCTGGGGCATGGTCAAGCTCGTAAGAAACGGCGCGCGCATTAGCACGTCACCTTGATTGTTGGCAATTTTTCTAAGTGTGCTGGGCAGTTACGTCGACGGGCCCGTGCCGCCGCTTCACACCTGTCGCACCCGATTCACAGTCGCCGGGCGGCACGCACTCCGAAACCCGAGGTTTCGCGGGCGGCGGCGCATCGCGTCCCTCCGTGAGCAAGGTCAATGCCGCCCTCGGCCCGGGTCGCAGGCGTGAGGGTCGGCGGCATCGGGGTGCCGGCCGGATTCGCGGAAGGCACGCGTGCGGAGCGCCCGGCCGCCCCCCCCCACGAGCGCGGAAGTTCTCACGGTCGGCGCACGAATTGCTGTAAGTGAGCCGCCATGCAACGACCGAGCGAGATCGCGAGTGCTGGTGGGAAGCTGGGCGTGCTCATGCCCGGCATGGGCGCGGTCGCCACGACCACGATCGCGGGGACGATGCTCGCGCGGCGCGGCCTCGGGGAGCCGGTCGGCTCGCTCACCCAGAACGCCACGATTCGGCTCGGCAAGCGCACCGACGAGCGCACCCCGCGCATCCGCGATTTCGTGCCCCTTGCCGGGCTCGATCAGCTCGTGTTCGGCGGCTGGGACATCTTCCCCGACAACGCATTAGAGGCCGCCAAGCACGCGCGCGTGCTCGAAGATCGGCACCTCGAGCCCATCAAGAGCGAGCTCGAGGCCGTCGTCCCCATGAAGGGTGTCTTCTACCCGGAGTACGTGAAGCGCCTGCACGGGACGCACGTGAAGACGGGCGCCACCAAGGCGGAGATGGTGGAGCAGCTCCGCGAGGACATTCGGCGCTTCATGAAGGACAACGGCTGCGACCGCGCGGTCGCGGTCTGGTGCGGCTCGACCGAGATCTACTTCCCGCCCTCGGACGTCCACGCCTCGATCCAGACGTTCGAGGAGGGCCTCCTCGCGAACGACCCCGGGATCTCGAACTCGCAGCTCTACGCCTGGGCGTGCCTCAAGGAGGGCGTCCCCTACGCGAACGGTGCGCCCAACCTCTCGGTCGACTTTCCCGCCGCGCAAGAGCTCGCTCGCGAGCGCTGCGTTCCCATCGCGGGCAAGGACTTCAAGACCGGCCAGACGCTGATGAAGACCATCATCGCCCCGGGACTCAAGGCGCGCATGCTCGGTATCGAGGGCTGGTTCTCGACGAACATCCTCGGCAACCGCGACGGCGAGGTCCTCGAGGATCCCGACTCGTTCAAATCAAAAGAGGTCTCGAAGCTCGGCGTGCTCGATTACGTGCTGCAGCCGGACAAGCACCCCAAGCTCTACGGCAACCTCTACCACGTGGTCCGCATCAACTATTACCCGCCGCGCGGCGACGCGAAGGAGGGCTGGGACAACATCGATTTGTTCGGGTGGCTCGGCTACCCGATGCAACTCAAGCTCGACTTCCTCTGCCGCGATTCCATCCTCGCGGCGCCCATCGTGCTGGATCTCGCCCTCTTGCTCGACCTCGCGAGCCGCGCCAAGCTGTCCGGGATCCAGGAGTGGCTGAGCTTCTATTTCAAGAGCCCGATGACGGCGCCGAGCCTCTATCCCGAGCACGACCTCTTCATTCAGCTCATGAAGCTCAAGAACACGCTCCGGTGGATGATGGGGGAGGGCGTCATCACCCACCTCGGCCACGAGTACTACGACTGAGACCGGAGCCGCCGCGCTGCGGCCCGCAGGCCTTGTGGCTTTGCTTGGACGCCCCTGGGGGTTCTTGCTAAGGATCTCGGAGATTTTGGCGGCGGCGCGTTTTTCTCGCGTCGGTCTCCAGGTGGAGCTTGCTTCGGATGGCGCGAGCAAAGACGAACAAAAGGCGCACACCAACGGCCCGCACGAATAAGGCGGGCGCTAACAAGGCGGGCGCTGCCAAGGCCGGCGCTGCCAAGGCCGGCGCTGCCAAGGCCGGCGCTGCCAAGGCCGGCGCTGCCAAGGCGGGCACTGCCAAGGCGGGCACTGCCAAGGCCGGCGCAACCAAGGCCGGCGCAACCAAGGCCGGCGCAACCAAGGCCGGCGCAACCAAAGCCGGCGCTGCCAAGCCGGGCACTAACAAGCCTCTTGGCAAGAAGTCCGCTGCGGCCGTCCTCAAGCCTGCCAAGCCGCAGTCGAGGAAGACGCCGGGGGCCGCATCGTCGCGCGCCAATCCGGCGAGTGCGACGACGCGCGCGGCGAAGCTGCAGGCCATCCGCGAGGCCGCGGCCGTGCCGCCAGCCGCGACTGGCAGCGATAGCTCCGAAGAAGATCGGCGCAATTTCGGGCTCCGCGGCGCGGCCCCGTGGGTCGCGCGTCATGCGGCCAAGCACGCCGAGGAGCTGCGGCGACGCAACCTCGAGCCGCCGCCCCCGGGCAGCGCGCGCGCGACGCTGCGCACGCCGAAAGAGGCGGAACAGATCAAGAGCCGGATCGCGCAGCTCTATCAGCTCACGGGGCAGATCAACGGGCTCCGCAAGAAGCTCGACAAGTCGTTCTTCGAGATCGGGGAGCTCTTGTCGAAGGTGCAGCTCGAAGGGCTCTTCGAGGCCAAGGGCTACAGCACCTTGGAGTCGTTCATCGATCGCGAGCTCGAGCTTCCGCGCGCGACCGCGCTCAAGCTCATTCGCCTGGTCCACACGTTTGACCGCGACGCGGCGCTCGACTATCCGCTCGACCGGTTGCTCGTGGCGCTATCGGCGCTCGACGGCGAAGCGGTCCAGCCGGCGCCGTCGCAGGCGCAAGTCTCGAGCCGTACTTTCTCTCCACCGGGGCTGCCGCCGAAGCCGCCACTCCGCTGGGACTGAGCGAACCGCGAGCCCGCTCGCGGCCGCGACTCCCCTGCCCGGCCCGTTCCCTCGCTCGCCCGTTTCCCTCGCTCGCCGATTCCCCGTGCCCATGCGCTTCGTCGACGAAGTCCTCATCGACGTTCTTGCGGGCGCCGGCGGGCGCGGCTGCATCGCGTTTCGGCGGGAGAAGTTCGTTCCGTTCGGCGGGCCGTCGGGCGGCGACGGTGGCCGCGGCGGGGACGTCGCAGTCCAAGGGGACGAGGGGCTGAGCACGTTGCTCGACCTCACCTACAACCGGAAGGTCGAGGCCGAGCGCGGGGAGCACGGCCTCGGCAAGGACTGCTACGGCCGCTCGGGAGCTGACCGCGTGGTCCGCGTCCCGGTAGGCACGCAGATCTTCGACGCGACGACCGACGAGCTCGTCTGCGACGTGACCTCCCACGAACAGCTCATCG
Organism: Myxococcales bacterium; assembly: GCA_005800325.1. Lineage (GTDB taxonomy): Bacteria > Myxococcota_A > Polyangia > Polyangiales > Polyangiaceae > SYFR01. Next base: position 7,361 of record SYFR01000323.1, read on the forward strand.
TGGTCGCGAAGGGCGGCCTCGGCGGGCGCGGCAACATTCACTTCGCGACCTCGACCGATCGCGCTCCGCGGCGCGCCGACTCCGGGCTGCCCGGAGAACGGCGCTCGCTGCGCTTCGAGCTCAAGGTCCTCGCGGACGTCGGGTTGCTCGGCTTTCCGAACGTCGGCAAGAGCACGTTCGTCGCCACGGTGAGCGCGGCACGCCCCAAGATCGCCGATTATCCATTCACGACGCTCACCCCGCAGCTCGGCGTCGTCGAGTACGGCGGCGGCAGACGGCACGGCGGGGCGAGCTTCGTCATCGCCGACATTCCCGGCCTCGTCCGCGGCGCGTCCGAAGGGCATGGGCTCGGCCATCGCTTCTTGCGCCACGTCGAGCGGACGCGCGGACTCTTGCATCTCGTCACGCTGGATCCGGCGGAAGACCGCGAGCCGCTTGCGGACTATCGGGCGCTCCGGCACGAGCTCGCGGCCTTCGATCCCGAGCTCGCGAAGCGGCCCGAGCTCGTCGCGCTGTCGAAGGCGGACGATCCGAGCGTGCGCGAGGCCTACCCCGGGCTCAAGGAGGCGTTCGCGCGCGAGGTCGGGGTCGAGCTGCGACTCGTGAGCGCCGCCACGCGCGCCGGCGTGACCGAGCTCGTCAACGAGCTCGCCGGGCTCGTCGAGGCAGCGCGCAAGGGCCACGACGAAGAAGCGTAGGGCGTTGCACTCCGCTCGCCGCGCGCTCTCGCGGCATGCTCTCGCCTTGAGCGGAGCTTCGCGCCACATTAAGCTCGGCCCGTGGCGCTGAAGATCGGCCAGGACCATGCGCGATTTCGGCACATCGTCCGAGGCCGCATCCGGCAGAACCTTCGCAAGTTCATCAGCAAGGGCGAGCTGATCGGGCGCAAGGGCAAGGATCTCGTCTCGATCCCGGTGCCGCAGATCGACATCCCGCGCTTCAAATTCAGCGATCAGCAGAGCGGCGGCGTAGCGCAAGGCGACGGCGACGTGGGCGATCCGCTCGGCCAAGGGCAAGAGGGGCCCGGCAAAGGCAAGGCAGGCCAGGGCGAAGGCGACCACATGCTCGAGGTCGAGGTGACGATCGACGAGCTCGCCGAGATCCTCGGCGAAGAGCTCGAGCTGCCCGCCATCCAGCCCAAGGGCGAGAGCCACATCAACCAGAAGGCCCACAAATTCACCGGGATCCGGCGAGTCGGCCCCGAGTCGCTCAGGCATTTCAAGCGCACCTACCGTGAGGCACTCAAGCGCCAGATCATCAGCGGCACCTTCGACGCCGCGCGCCCGGTCATCGTGCCGACGCCGCACGACAAGCGCTTCCGCTCGTGGAACGTCACGAGCGAGCCCGTCGCGAACGCGGTCATCATCTACATGATGGATGTCTCTGGCTCGATGGGCGACGAGCAGAAAGATCTCGTGCGTATCGAGTCCTTCTGGCTCGATGCCTGGCTGACGCGCCAGTACAAGGGGCTCGAGTCGCGATTCATCATCCACGACTCCGTCGCGCGGGAGGTCGACCGCGACACCTTCTTCAAGACGCGCGAATCCGGCGGCACGATGATCTCGAGCGCCTACAAGCTCTGCAAGAGCATCATCGAGGCCGACTATCCCCCGAGCGAGTGGAACATCTATCCCTTCCACTTCTCCGACGGAGACAACTGGTCAATGGACGACACGCTTCAGTGTGTCGAGCTGATGAAGCAGTTCCTGATCCCGTGGTCCAACATGTTCGCCTACGGTCAAGTCGAGAGCCCCTACGGCTCGGGGCAGTTCATCAAAGATCTCGGCGAGCACTTCAAGGGTCACGACAAGGTCGTGATGTCGGAAATCCCGAACAAGGACGCGATCGTCCAGAGCATCAAGGACTTTCTCGGCAAGGGCCGATGACGCGATTGAACCGATGACGCGACCGAGCCGATGACGCGACCGAGCCGATGACGACGCGATTGAACCGATGACGCGATTGAACCGATGACCCAATTCGCTCTGAAGACGCGCCTGCCGGGCTATCTCCGGACCGAGCAAGAGCGCATCGAGAAGGCCGCCCGCGACTACGGGCTCGACTTCTTTCCGACGGTCTTCGAGATGGCGTCGTACGACCAGATGAACGAGCTGGCCTCGTTTTCGGGCTTTCCGACGCGCTACCCGCACTGGCGCTTCGGGATGGAGTACGAGCGCCTCAGCAAGAGCAGCGAATATGGCCTGTCACGGATCTACGAGATGGTCATCAACAACAACCCCTCGTACGCCTATTTGCTCGAGGGCAACTCGCTCACGGACCAGCGCCTCGTCATGGGGCACGTCCTCGGGCACGTCGACTTCTTCAAGAACAACTTCGCGTTTCGCGCCACCGACGAAGAGAAAGAGGGCCAGGTCATCGACGCCGCGCCGAAGGGGGCGGGCTATTCGCCGACGCGGCGCTGGGTCGATCGCTTCGCCAACCACGGCTCGCGCGTGTCGCGGCACATCGCGCGCTTCGGCATGGACAAGGTCGAAGGCTTCATCGACCACTGCCTGTCGCTCGAGAACCTGATCGATCCGTGGGGTCCATTCCGCGGGCGCATGGCCCTTGATCCCAATGGGGGCCTCGGCGGCAAGGACAAAGAGCAGCAGCCCGTAGAGGTCCCGCGGCTCGCCGCGAAGGACTACATGGACAAGTTCATCAACCCCGAGTCGTACCTCGAGGCACAGAAGAAGAAGCTCGACGAAGAGCGCACCAAGAAGAAGGGCTTTCCGGCCGAGGCCGAGCGCGACGTGATGCGCTTCATGCTCGCCCACGCGCCGCTCGAGACTTGGGAGCGCGACGTCCTGTCGGTGATTCGCACCGAGGCGTACTACTTCGTGCCGCAGATGCAGACGAAGATCATGAACGAGGGCTGGGCCAGCTACTGGCACTCTCGACTCATGACCGAGAAGATCCTCACCGCGGCGGAGATCGTCGACTACGCCGATCGCAACGCGGGCGTCCTCGCCACCCAACCGGGGCAGCTCAATCCCTACAAGCTCGGCGTCGAGCTGTACCGGCACGTCGAGCAACGGTGGAACAAGGGCCAGTTCGGCCGCGAGTGGGAGAGCTGCGAGCGCCTCGACGACCAGCGCAACTGGGACATGCAGCTCGGGCTCGGGCGGGAAAAGGTCTTCCAGGTTCGGGCGCTCTACAACGACGTGACCTTCATCGACGAGTTTCTCACGCCGGACTTCGTGGCGAGTCAGAAGCTCTACACCTTTGGCTACTCAGGCAAGAGCGGCAGCTTCGAGATCGAGAGTAGGCAGTTCAAAGCGATCAAAGAGAAGCTCCTCTTTCAGCTGACCAATTTCGGCAATCCGATCATCTCGGTCGTCGACGCCAACTTTCAGAATCGCGGGGAGCTGTTGCTCAAGCACGAGCACCACGGCGTCGACCTGCAAAAGGACTATGCCTCGGCCGCGCTCGAGGCGCTCGTGCGTTGCTGGAAGCGGCCCTGCGCCGTCGCTACGCGCGCCGACAAGAAGCCGGTCCTCTTGCGCTACGACGGCTCCGAGCACTCCGAGCAGCCCTACAAGATCTGACCGCATGGGGATGCTGGCGCCCGGGAATTGGCGAGAGAGCCGCAGCGGCGCGCCGCAACGAAGAGGCTCGCGCGGCGTCGCGACGGATCTCCTGCTCGGGCTCGCGCTCTCGTCGCTTGGCGGGCTCGGGTGCGGGCACGCGCTCGGCGACCGCCCCGGCCAGAGCGGCGCGGCAGCGGGCGCGGATGTTCGGCAGCGTCATGGCGGCACGAGCGTGACGGGCGGCTCCGAGGCGAAGAGCTCGCGCCGACTCGCGCGCGGGGACGGCTCGCCGCTCGACGCCGAGCTCGCTCGTGGCGATGCCGCGTTCGCGGACGGCGACTACCGCACGGCAAGGCTGGCCTACCAAGCGGCGCTCGCGCAACACGCGGGGGATCCCGCGGCCACGGTCGGGATCGTGCGCGCGACGCTCGGCGAGGCCGAGGTTCCGGAGGGCGTGAACGCGGCGCCCGGCGATCCGACGCTCGTCGCGATGGCGGACCGCCTCGGCGCGCTGCTCCTGGCGGCGCCCGAATACGAGCCGGCGCAGCTCGAGCTCGGCCGCATCTTCCTCGTCTTGGGAGAGGTGGCCCGCGCGAAGGAGCCCGTCCTCGCGGCGGTGAGGCTCGAGCCGAACGATCCCGAGGCGCAGTCGACGCTCGGCATCGTGAGTCTACTGACCGGAGAGCGCGAGGCCGCCGTCGTCGCGCTGAAGCGCGCGAGCGTGCTCGAGCCGGGCGATGCACAGCGCTTCACGAACCTCGCGACGGCCGAGCTCCAGGCCGGTCTGCTCGCGGACGCGATCGCGAGCTACCGCAAGGCGGCGAAGCTCGCGCCGGACGACGGCAGCGTCCGCACGAGCCTCGGCACCGCGCTGCTCCAGGCGGGCGACGTCACCGAGGCGCTGCCCGAGCTCGAGGCCGCGGTCCGCCTCGATCCGACGCGCGCGGCCGCCCACAACAACCTCGGGTTCGCGCGGCAACGAGAGGGCACGCTCGAGCTTGCCATCGCGGCGTACCGGACGGCGCTCGCGCTCGATGCGACGCTCGGCAGCGCGTGGATCAACCTGGGGACGGCGCTCGCCAAACAGGGCGCTCTCGGCGAGGCGCGCACCGCCGTGACCCGGGCGCTCGCGCTCGATCCCGAGGATCCGCGGGCCCGCGAGGTGATGGGCGAGCTCGACCAGCTCGAGCGAACCCCGAAGTGATCCCGGCGCGCGACCGCGCTGCTTGACGGCTCCTGTGCATGCGAATATTTCGCATACGAAATAACCGTGACTGCCACGCGACCGAAGCACAAAGAGGTGCTCGACGGCATCGTCGAGACGATCATCTACCTCTACACGGAGTCGCGCCGCCTCACGAAGGAGCGGGCCCGCGATTTTGGCCTGACGGGGCCGCAGCTCGCGGTCATCAAGATGCTCGACCAGCTCGGGAGCCTGTCGCTCTCGTCCTTGTCCGAGCGGATCCGCGCGCAAAACAGCACCGTCACCGGCATCGTCGATCGCATGGTGCGAGAGGAGCTCGTGCTGCGCGAGCGCTCGGAGCACGACCGGCGCATCGTGCTCATTCGGCTGACGCCGAAGGGGCAGAAGCTCGCGCGGCAGATCCCGGTCGAGCCGATGGAGATCTTTCGGCAGTCGCTCGCGAGCCTTCCCAGGAAGGACGCGGAGGAGTTATTTCGCGTGCTCGATTCGGTGCAGGCGCGGGTGCGCCTGGCCATCGACGAGCGCGAACGGGAGGTACGAGAAGAGCCATGGACGTGACGTTTACCGGTAGTCCCCGACGCTCCGCGACGCGCGACCCCGACGTGTGCGTCGTGACGTGCGCCTTGACGGGCGTGCTCGCGAACCGCAAGCAGTGCGCGGCGATCCCGTATACGCCACGGGAGATCGCGGAAGAGGCGCGGCGGGCGTACGACGCCGGAGCGAGCGTCGTGCACATCCACGCGCGGCGCGACGACGGCAGCCCCACGTTCAGCCCGGAGACGTTCGCGGAGATCAAGCGCGAGATCCGCGAGCGGTGCCCCGTCGTCCTGAATTTCTCGACCGGCACCATCGCCGCCGACGTGAGCGAGCAGTGCCGCTACCTCGAAGAGTGCCGGCCCGAGATCGGCGCGCTCAACATGGGCACGATGAACTACTCGAAGTACTCGCGCTCCAAGAAGGAGTTCGTCTTCGACATGGTGTTCCCGAACACCTACGAGAAGATTATCGCGCTCCTGCGCGCGATGAACACGGCCGGCGTGAAGCCCGAGCTCGAGTGCTTCGACACCGGGCACACCCAGGGCGTGTGGCCGCTCGTCGACATGGGGCTCTTGAAGGCGCCGCTCCAGTTCTCCTTCATCGTCGGGGTCCTCGGCGGGATCCCGCCCGAGGTGGAGTCGCTCCAGCTACAGACGAAGATCATGCCGGCCGGCTCGGAGTGGGAGTGCATCGCGATCAGCCACGGGCACTGGCGGATGGTCGCGTCGGCCGCGGTGCTCGGCGGCAACGTTCGCACCGGGCTCGAGGATCACCTCTACCTGCCGAGCGGCGAGATGGCGACCAGCAACGGGGCGCTCGTCGAACAGGCGGTCGCGCTCGTGCGGGGCGTCGGGCGAAGGCCGGCCACCGTCGACGAGGCTCGCGCGATCCTGAGCCTGGGAGCCAGCTGACCAGGATGGCACGGCAATACGCGCTCCTCGCCGTCACGGCGGAGAACGAGCACGGCGCGCTCACGATCACGTTGTCGAACCCCGCGCGCAAGAACGCGCTCGGCGCGCGGATGGTGAACGAGCTCTTGTATGCGCTCGACGACGCCATGGCGGACGACGCGGTTCGCAGCATCGTCGTCACGGGCGCGGGCAGTGCGTTCTGCGCGGGCGGCGATCTCTCGCAGCTCGCCTCTGATGGGGATCCCCTGCCTTTCAAGGGCGATTTCGCGGCGCTGCTCGCCCGGATCCTCGACGCGAACAAGCCCATCATCGCGCGCGTGAACGGCCACGCGATGGGCGGCGGGCTCGGTCTCGTCGCCGCGTCGCACTTCGCCATCGCCGCGAGCGACGCCAAGCTCGGCACGCCCGAAATCGACGTGGGCCTCTTCCCGATGATGCTCATGGCCGTCTTGAGACGGCACGTCCCCGAGCGCCGGCTCACCGCGATGATGTTGCTCGGTCAGCGGCTCGACGCAGAAGAGGCCCTCGGCCTCGGCCTGGTCGGACGAGTCGTGCCCGCGAGCGAGCTCGACCTTGCGGTCGGCGAGCTCACGCGCGCGCTCGGCGAGAAGAGCCCCGTCGCCGTGAAGCTCGGCCTCGAGGCGATGGCGCAGTCGCGCGAGCTTGGCCTCGAAGCCGCGCTGCCCTTCTTGCGCGACAAGCTCGGCGAGTGCCTCGCGACCGAGGACGCGCGCGAGGGCCTGGCTGCGTTCGTCGAGAAGCGCAAGCCCGTGTGGCGCGGGCGGTAGCGCGGCGCATCGTCGCTACTGCGACGCTGAAGCCCCCCTCCCCAACCCTCCCCCGCCGCGCGGATGGACGGAGCCAGAGCGCTACTTCGGCGGCTCGGGTGCGGGCTCGCTCTTCGTCGGCACGGCCACGGGTGGGGCCTCGTAGAACGCGCGCGGACCGCGGTGGATGCGGACGAGCGTCGCGTCGTCGTCGACGTCGTGCGTCCCGCGCACGCTGCCCGGATCGCGGGTCGAGACGACTCCGGTCAGGGCGACGATGCCGTACTCGGCGCCGACCTCGTCCGCCTCGAGCGTGGGGACGACCGCGTAGAGCCCGGGGCGCTTGAACGCCTCGGCGGGGCAGAGCTCGGCCAGACGCACCGGCACGTGAGCGTGCTTGCCGTGATGCAGGAGCTGGAAGAGGTCGCGCGCCACGTGGTGGCCGCTCGACGCGCGTGGACACGAGAACGCGCCGTCCGGCCCGACGACGGAGAACGAGAGCTGTCGCGCGCGAAGGGCCACGTAGATCGGCCGCTCACCGACGTTGTGAGCCTGGACCGAGAAGGTGATCCCCCCGCGCTCGGCGGCGTCGGCCATGCCGTCGGTCGTGAGCGTCATGGCCGCGGCGAGCTCGTCCTTCGGCCGTGGCGCCGGGGTCGCTGCGGGCGCGCTCGGGGCGTCGCCGGACACGGACTGCGCATCGGGCAGGGAGGGCAATGCCACGCCCTGCGAGGCGCGCGGCACGTAGCGCATCGCCTCGTCGGCGGACGTTGGTGACGCGGATCCGCCGGAAAACGCAGCAAATTCTTGCGGCGCCGCGTGGCTCAAGCGGATCGCTGCGCCGTCGATGCGCTTTTGCGGGCGATAGCGACGCGGCAGGCTCGAGCCATCGGCGACGAAGGGCGCGGCCTCCATCCTCGAGCCGCGGCGCCCCGCGTCCGCGCGCGGAACGAAGCCGTAGCTCGGCGCGAGCACGAGGTTCGGCCGCAAGAGCGCCGCGTCCTCGCCGAAGCACAAGAGCCGCGGATCGAACGCCTCCACGTACGCCTCACCCGGCGCGAGGATGAGCTCGCGCCCGAACGGCGCCTCGTGCTCGAGTCCGAAGGTGCGCGGCCCGTCGCAGCGGGCGGTGACGCGCTTCGTCGACCGCGCGGCGCGCTTCGAGCCCACGGCGTTGAGCGTCGATGCGGGCACCTGCGATGGCGATGCTGCCGATGCCGATGCTGCCGATGCCGAGCCTCTCGAGGCCGGCGCGTCGCCAGCCGACGTCTCGAGCGCGAGCGCGAAGCTCAAGAGGCGCACGTCGGCGATGAGCAACACGTTGCCGTCGCCCTCGTTGTCGATGCGCAGCAGCCACTGCCCGCCCGCTGAGGGAGCGACCACGCGCAGGCGCAGCGACGGCGGCGGCAGGCTCGAGTCCTCTCGCTCGTGCGCGCTCGCGGGACGCCCGGCCAAGGCCGACGACCCGAGGAGGGCGACGACGACGAGGGCGCGCTGGGCGAGCCGGCGCGCCTTGGAGCCGCAGGCGGGAGCTCGGCCAGGTACGCTCGAAGGCGAGCAGGCGCTGAGCTCCCGGACGCGCGCGCTGGCGCCAGAATTCCGTGCGGCGCGGGCCCCTTGGACGACTACCGTCATGCCGACCGGTTACCCCATGCGCGGCCTGTATGCCATCGTCGATGTCGACACCCTCGACAGGGTAGGCCTAGAGCTCGAGCCGTTCGTCGAGGCCGTGCTCGAGGCACGCCCGGTCGCGGTGCAGCTGCGCGACAAGTCGAGCGGGGCGCGCGCGATGCTCGACCGGCTCGAGCGCCTGCTGCCGCTGTGTCGCGCCGCCGCCGTGCCGCTCTTCGCCAACGACCGCGCGGATCTCGCGGCGCTGGCGGGGGTGAACGGTGTTCACGTCGGGCAGCACGATCTGCCCGTGGAGCTCGCGCGGGCGGTCGGGGCGCGGCTCGGGATCGCGCTGTCGGTCGGGGTCTCGGCTCACGACGAAGCGGAGCTCGACCGCGCGCTCGGCATGCGGCCCGACTACATCGCGCTCGGGCCCGTGTTCGACACCTTGAGCAAGCGGCTGCCGGAGCCGACGATCGGCCTTACGGGACTCGCGAAGCTCGTGGCCCGCGCCGCCCCGAGCGGCCTGCCCCTCGTCGCGATCGGGGGACTCGACGCGACGAGGCTGCGGCTCGTCGGTCCGATCGTGGGTTGCGCGGCCGTGATCGGCGCGCTCGTGCCCGAAGAGAAGTCGTACTCCGAGGTGACGCGACGGGCGCGGGGGCTCTCCGCGGCGCTCTCCGGGTAGCGCCGTAGCTTCGCTCGATCAGTAGGACAGCTCGCGCACGTCCGCGTCCACGAGCAAGCGCTCGACCAACCGCTCGTGGCTCGCGTGCGGGCCATTGGCGCGAACGGTGATCGTCAAGTCGCCACCCTTGCGCCCGGGCTGCAGCTCGAAGACTCGGAGGCCGACCTCGCGCAGCAGGGCCTCGACCTGCTTCGGTCGCGCGGCGTCGAGCGGATACACGAGCCGATACGTGCGCGCCTCGCGGAGGGCGTCGATGCGCGCCTCGATGAAGGGAAACAGCCAGAGCACGAGCAGGATCGTCGCGGCGCCGACCAGCGAGACCCCGTAGTACCCGGCGCCGATCCCCATCCCGAGCGCCGCCGTGAGCCAGATCATCGCCGAGGTCGTTAGGCCGGTCACCGTGCCGCCCTCGCGCATGATGACGCCCGCGCCGAGAAAGCCGACGCCGCTCACGACCTGGGCCGCGATGCGCGCGCCGTTGCGATCCGGGGCACCGATGTCGATCGAGAGCATCGTGAACAGCGCGGCGCCGACGCAGATGAGCACCAGCGTGCGAAACCCAGCCACCTTGTCGCGGTACTCGCGCTCGGCGCCGATGGCTCCGCCGACGCCGACGGCGAGGCCGATCTTGACGAGGTCCGAGAGCTCGATGCTCATCCGAGGTGGCGCGAAGCTTCTCCCTTCGCGCCGCCGCGGGCCAAGTTGGCTAGGAGACCGCGAGCTCAGCG
>SYFR01000324.1 GCA_005800325.1 Myxococcales bacterium
GCACCGGCTGGCGGTGCCCCGCCTGGCATTGCACCGGCTGGCATTGCACCGGCTGGCATTGCACCGGCTGGCATTGCACCGGCTGGCTTTGCACCGGCTGGCGTTGCACCGGCTGGCGTTGCACCGGCTGGCACAGCCGCTCCCCGGTCTACCGTCGTCGAAGGGCGCGGCCCGATCGGCTCGGCCGCACGAGCATCGCCCGCGGTCCGACGGACGTCACGAGGCGCGGTTGCACCGTCCGGACGCGCCGCCGGTGCGAGCGTGGTCATCGCCGGCGCTGGGGTTGGCTTCGTGTTCGCCGCGTCCGACGTCGCCTCGTCCCCGACGCGCGCCGCGGCTGCGGTCTCTGCGTCGTCGGCGCCTCGCCCGACGGCCGCACCCGCGCTCGCCCTCGCGCCTGGTTCACGCGACCAATACACGCCCGCGATGAGTGCGGTCGCAAGAGCCGCGACCACGCCGGCCACGATGCCGCGGCGCGAGCGCGGGCGCAGCATGAGCTCCACGTCGGCGGCGGCCTCCGAGGTCGGACCTGGCGTGTTCTCGGACGATGCGCGCGCGACGCCCGAGGCGCGCTCGACGCCCGAGGCGCGCTCGACACCCGAGGCGCGCTCGATGCCTGATGCGCGCTGCCAGTCGAAGAGCTCGGTCGCGTCCTCACCGTCGAGTCCCCGCGCAGCCGATGGCGGGAGCGGCGTCGTCGGGCGTTCGCCGAAGCCGAGCTCATGGACCGAGCGCGCCGCGAGCGATGCCGCGAGCCAGCCGCGATCGGTCGGGCGCACCATCGGCAAAGCCGGGTTCGACGGCGTCGCCTGGAGCCACTTGCGAAGCTGCTCTCGTTGCTCGGTCACCTGCTCGCCGAACCGCTCGTTCATGAGCTCGGCCACGGTGCGCGCGACCGCGACGGGCTCCTCGATGCCCGCGTCGCGAGCCCACTCGCGCGCCGCGTCCGTGATCGCGTCGAGCATCGCCATCGCCGTCGGAAAACGCTCCCGCGGCTCGCGCGACAGCGCCTTCTCGCACACGTCCTCGAGCGCGACGTGCACCTCGGGCGCAAACTCCCGAACGCGCGGGACGGGCTCGACGAGCACGCGGCGCAGCGTCTCCGCATCGCTCGCGCCCCGGAACAATCGCTTCCGCGCGAGCGCCTCCCACAAGACGACGCCGACGCTGAAGAGATCCGCGCGTCGATCGAGCTCGCCGTCCTGCGTCTGCTCGGGCGCCATGTACGCGAGCTTGCCCTTCATCGCGCCCTCGCGCGTGTCCGCGATCCGCGACGCCGCACGCGCGATTCCAAAATCGGTGATGCGCGACGTGCCATCCATCCCGACGAGGATGTTCTGCGGCGAGCAGTCGCGATGCACGACGTTGAGCGGCGCGCCGTCGTCGTCGACGAGCTCGTGCGCGGCGTGCAGGCCGCTCAGCGTATCGACGGCGATCCGCAGCGCGACCGAGACCGGCACGGGCGCCTGGCTCGTCGCCGCATGCGTGAAGAGGCGCGCGAGCGTCGTGCCCTCGATGTAGTCCATCACCAGGTAAAATCCCGACTCGGCGGCGCCGATCTCGGAGATCGCGACCACGTTCGGGTGGTGGATGCGCGCCGCGAGCCGCGCCTCGTCGAGGAACATCTCGACGAAGTCCGCGTCCTTTGCGAGGTGCGGGTGAAGCCGCTTGATGGCCACCTGACGCGAGAAGCCGCCGACGCCTTGCAGCCGCGCGAGAAACACCGTGGCCATCCCGCCCGAGGCGAGCTCGCCGACGAGCTGGTAGCGGTCGAGCCACGCGTCCTCGCCGTCGCTCAGGAGCTCGATCGGCTTGACCACGGCCTCAGAAGCTCCCGCCGAAGGTCCCTGCGACGCCGCCGGGCGCGAAGAGCACGCCAACGCGAGCCCGCTCGCCGGCGAAGTCGGTAACGAAGGCCGCGACGAGCACCGTGGCGAGGCCGCTCGCGGCGGCGCCGCCGATGAGGAGGTTCGTGCGCAGCTCCTTCGATTTCCCGAGCTGGTACTCCGGACAGGCGCTGCCCTGCCCCGCGCACGCCTCGCGCACCGCGTCGCGCCCCGGCTCGGTCACCGTGTCGATGCCGCTCCAGATCGCGACTCCTCCGAGCGCCGCGGTCGCTGCGAGCGCGCCGTAAAAGACGCCGGGCGACCGAACCCAGGAGCGCGCACGCAAGGCGCCGACGTGCGCGCCGGCAAGCGCTCGATCGGCCGTCGCTGGCTCGGTCGGCTCCGTGCCGAGCGCGATGGGCACGGCTCCGGGCTCACGCTCGACGCGCTTCGGCGACTCCGCTTCAAGCGGCGGCGGCGGCCCGAACGTCAGCTCGCCCTCTCCGCCGGCGACCGCGATCACCTCCTGCGCCGCGGCCTGCCCTTCCGGGAAGCTCGCGCTCACGGCTACCTTGCCGGGAGCGACGTACACGCGGCGATCTTTCGAGGGCGCGCCGACCACGCCGCGCGCATCGATCGCCAGCACGCACGGCACCGCGCAGCGCACGTCGTACCGCTCGAGCTCCGGAGCTACGCGCGCGAGCAGCTCGTTCGCCAGCGCCAAGGTCTCGGTGTCGTCGGGATAGAGTCGCAAGGCGAGCGCGGCCATGGTCGCGGCTCGGTCGAGATGCCCGACTTTCTCACGGGCGCGGATCGCATTTCTGAGCGCCCGCGGGTTCGGCATAGCGCCGAACGCCGCCTCGAAATACGACGCCGCCAGCTCGAATCGCCCGCCTCGAAATGCGCGCCCGCCTTCGTCGAAATGTTCCCCTGCGCGCTTCACGCCGGCGGCGTCCGTGGGCGTCCCCTCCGCCGCGGCTCGCGGAGTCCCGAGGAGCGCGGCGAGGCCGAGCGCCGCGCCGATGCACGCTGCCTTGGATCCACGCACGCCCATGAAATACCACCAAATGCACTCTTCCGGGCGAGCGCGTGGGACATCGCCCCCTCGCCCTCTGCGCTCGCGGCGCACGGTCCGCGTCACGCGCGCACGCCCCTCGCTCGTCCCGTCTCTGGGCTGCGTCAGCTCATCTCGAGCCAGAGTCGATCCGGATTCTCGAGGTAAGCGATGAGCTCGTAGGCGAACGCCGCCCCGACGTGGCCGTCGATGAGCCTATGATCGAAGGAGAGCGACAGCAGCATCACCTCGCCAATTACGATCTGACCACCTCGGACGACCGGCTTCTGCTTCATCTGGTGCAGCCCGAGGATCCCGACCTCGGGGAGGTTCAAGATCGGCGTCGCGAAGAGCCCGCCTTGCGCGCCGAGCGACGTCACCGTGAAGGTCGAGCCGCGCAGATCCTCGGGCGCGACCTTGCCGCTCTTCGTCGCTTCGCCGAGCCGCTGAATGTCGGCCGCGATCTCGAGCAAGCTCTTCTTGTCGGCGCCATGGACGACCGGGACCATGAGCCCCTGCTCGGTCGCCGACGCGATGCCGATGTTGTAGTAGCGCCGCTCGACGATCTCCTGCGTCGACTCGTCGAAGGCGCTGTTGAGGAGCGGGTGGCGCTTGAGCGCGGCGACGACGGCTTTCACGAAGAACGGCAGGTACGTCAGCTTCACCTTCCGCTGGTCGGCTAGCGGCCGCAGGCGCTCGCGAACGCCCTTGAGCGCGGAGACATCGCACTCTTCGACGAACGTGAAATGCGCAGCGGTTTGCTTCGAGCGCGCCATCGCGTCGAAGATTTTCCGCCGCACGCCCTTGAGCGGACGGCGCTCCTCGAGGCTCTCTTGCCCTGCGCTCGCCGGCGCCACCACGATCGGCGCGCGCTGCATGCCCGCAGCCGTTGCGCTCGGCGCGAGCGAGGCCGGCGAAGCTTCCGCCGCTGTCGCTGACGCATCCCGACGAAGGGCCGCCGCGCCGCGCACGTCCTCCTTCATCACGCGGCCGTGCGACCCGCTCGGGGCGACGGCGCGAAGGTCGACGCCGAGATCGCGCGCGAGCTTTCGGGTCGCGGGAGTCGCGAGCGGCTTCGCGTTGAAGTAGGCCCCGCCCTTCGCCTCGACAGCGGCCGCACGCGGGGCGCTTGGCTGCACGAGGTCCATGCCGGGCAGCGACTCCTTGATGTCGCCGACCGCCGTCGCCGCCGGGCCCTCGCTCTTCGCCGCAGCCCCAGGTCCAGCGCCAGCGCCAGCGCCAGGCCCCACGCCAGAAGAAGCGCCATTCGCCGCCGGAGCCGCCTCCGCCCGCGACGCCGCGCCGTCGCCCAGCGACAGGAGCACGAGCATGCTGCCGACGGCGACCACGCTGCCCTCGGCGCCCCCGAGCTCTGTCACGGTCCCGCTCTTCGGCGAGGTGATCGTCACCGTCGCCTTGTCAGTCATGACCTCGACGAGGGGCTCATCCTCGCGCACCGCGTCGCCGAGCTTCACGAGCCATTTCACGATCTCACCCTCGGTCACGCCCTCGCCGACGTCGGGAAGCTTGAACTCGAACTTGCTCATGGTGCTCCTCGGTCCGGTTACGAGGTCAGTAGCGCGCCGTCTCGACGATGGCGGGCACGATGCGGTGCGACAGCGGCAGGTACTCGTTCTCGAGCGTGTAGGGGAACGGCGTATCGAAGCCTGTGACGCGCTTCGGTGGCGCCTCGAGGTGGAGAAACGCCTTCTCGTTGATCAGCGTGACGATCTCGCTCGCGAGCCCGCAAGAGCGCGGCGCCTCATGCACGACGACGACGCGTCCGGTCTTTTTCACCGAGCCGATCACGGTGTCGATGTCGAGCGGCCAGAGCGTTCGCAAGTCGATGACCTCGCAGTCGATGCCCTGACCCGCCGCCTTGTTCGCGGCGTCGAGGGCCTCGTACAGCATGGCGCCGTACGCGACGACCGTGACCTGCTCGCCGGGGCGCACGATCTTCGCCTGCCCGATCGGCACCGTGTAGTCGCCCTCGGGCACCTCGCCCTTGGCCGCGCGGTACACGCGCTTCGGCTCGAAGAACAAGATCGGATCGTTGTCGCGGATGGAGCTCAGCAGCAGGCCCTTGGCGTCGGCCGGCGTCGCCGGACACACCACCTTGAGGCCTGCGACGTGGATGAACTGCGCCTCCGGCGACTGCGAGTGGTAGTGCCCGCCGCGGATCCCGCCGCCGACCGGCGTGCGAATCACCATCGGGCACGGGTACTCTCCGCCCGACCGGTAGCGGTACTTCGCGAGCTCGGACACGATCTGGTCGTACGCGGGAAAGATGAAGTCCGAGAACTGGATCTCTGGCACCGGACGCAGCCCATAAATGGACATGCCGATCGCCGCGCCAATGATGCCACCCTCGCTGAGCGGCGTGTCGATCACGCGATCCTCGCCGAACTCGTCGTAGAGGCCCGCGGTGACGCGGAAGACGCCGCCCACCTTGCCGACGTCCTCCCCGAGCAGGACGACGCGATCGTCGCGCTTCATCTCCAGCCGGAGCGCGTCGTTGATCGCCTGCACCATGTTCATCTGCGCCATGTTCGTTCCTCTCGTTCTCGTGCGCCGGCTCGTCGTTGCGAGCGCCGTCTTGCGGAGTCGCGTGCCGCTCGCCTCACCCGCGTTCGCGTGCTCGGCGGCACATTGGCCCAATTACCCAGTAGCCCCGATTACCCAGTAGCCCCGATTACCCAGTAGCCCCAACACCTAGCGGCCCAATTGCCTAGTTAACCAGCGAGCCAGTTGCCCAATTGGCTAGCCGCATTACCTAATGACCCTTCGGCGCGCGGGGGCCGAGCGCGAGCTCCTCTTGCTGTTCGCGAAGGTGCCACGGCAAATCGGCGTACACGTCGTCGAACAAGGAAGTGAGCGGCGGGGCGGAAGTCTTCTCCGCGACGTCGATCACCCGCTTGAGCTCTTCCTGGACTTCGGCCTCGATCCGGGCCTGATCCGCGTCCGACCAGCCGATGCGGTCCTGAAGGAAGAGCCGCAAGCGCCGCAGCGGGTCGAGCGCCTGCCACGGATCGACCTCCGCCTCGGGGCGGTAGCGGCTTGGGTCGTCGCTCGTCGAGTGCCCGGAGAGGCGGTAAGTGAGCGCCTCGATCAAGGTCGGCCCCTCGCCAGCCGCGGCACGCGCGACGGCGGCTCGCGTCGCCCGGACGACGGCAAAGACGTCGTTGCCATCGCAGCGCACGCCCGGCACGCCATAGGCGACGCCCTTCTGCGCAAAGGTATCGCTCGCGGTCTGTCGCTCGGTCGGGACGCTGATCGCCCAGCCGTTGTTGCGGCAGACGAAGACGTTCGCGGTGCGATAAACACCGGCAAAATTGAGCGCGTTGTGAAACTCGTTGCTGCTCGTCGCGCCATCGCCGAAATAGACGATGGCGACCAGCGGATCGCCCCTGAGCTTGGCGGCCCAAGCGACGCCCATGGCCTGCGTCATCTGCGTGCCGATGGGCGAGCTCACGCTGCCGAGTCGCTTGTCGCGGTACGACCAGTGGTCGGGCATCTGCCGACCCTTGGCGACGTCGTTCGCGTTGCCAAACAGGTTGTCGAAATATCGTTGCAGCGGCATCCCGCGAAACAGCGCGCCGCCGAACTCGCGGTAGCAGGGGAACATCCAGTCCGACTCGCGTAGCGCGAAGGCCGTGCCGAGCACGGTCGCCTCTTCGCCGAGCGAGCCAATGTGGAAGCCGATGCGGCCCTGACGCTGAAGCAGCACGGCGCGCTCGTCGACGAGCCGCGTGCGCAGCATCGCGCGATAGAGCAGCACCACCTCTTCGTCCGTGAGGCCCGGATCTTCGCCGATGAGCGTGCCGTCCGGAGACAGAACGCGCACGACGTCGTCCGCAAGTACGTCCTCGGGCTTGCGCTGCGAAGTGGACCTCGCCGTCGCTGCCGTCGCATGCACGTCGGTCGTCATTTGGGCGGCGACCTTAGTCTCTCGCGCCCCGACTTGCCAGGGGGTGCCAAGCGCATCCCGCGGCGGCGTCGCTGTCGCAGCGCGTCAACGACGATCCGAGCGCGTTCGCGCGCTGTCCTCCCGCCAGCGTCGCGCGGCTGAGGGCGCGGCTCTCGGACTCACGATGTGAGAATAACCGGAGGGCGCACGTCTCACGCGGTCGGCGATCGGCGAACGAGGCGCCCCAGAGGAACGAGCGCCTGCGCCTCGAGCACCGCCGCCTCGTGCATCTGCACCGCGTGTACATCGCTGCCAGGCTCCGCCTCGAGCACGTTGCGGCCAGGCTCCGCGTCGCGCATGTCGCCGCCAGGCTCCGCGTCGCGCGCCGGCTCATCGGCGACGATGCCGTGCTCGCTCGCCACCCGCAGAGCTCCCTCGCGAGCGGCGCGAACACGCTCGGCGAGCAGCGAGGCGGCGGCCTCATCGTCCTTCCCCTCGGCGCGCAATACGCCCTTCACGAACACCTCGGCGGCCTTGTAGCTCGAGCGGACGAGCGGCCCGCTCGCGACGTAAGCGAACCCGAGCGCCTCGCCCGCCGCGCGGTATCGATCGAACTCTTCGGGCGTGACGAAGCGCGCGATCGGCGCGTGTCGGGGCGTCGGTCGCAGGTATTGCCCGATGGTGACGACGTCGACGCCGACCTCGCGCATGTCGGAGAGCGCGGCGAGCACCTCGTCGTACGTCTCGCCGACGCCGACCATGAGCGCGCTCGTGGTGAAGCGCCCCGGGGCGCGCTCCTTCGCGCGGCCGAGGACGGCGAGCGACTGCTCGTAGCTGCAGCGCGCGTCGCGGAAGGCTCGCTGCTGCGACCGGACCACCTCGACGTTGTGGGCAAACACGTCGGGCGCGGAGTCGACCACCTCGTCCACCGAGCGCGCGTGACCGAGAAAATCACCGACCAGCGTCTCGATGAGGATGTCGTCGCGCAGCTCGCGGAGTCGCCGCACCGTCGTCGCGACGTGCGCCGCGCCGCCGTCGAGCAAGTCGTCGCGATTCACCATCGTCATGACGACGTAAGTGAGCCCCATCGCCGCGATCGCGCGCGCCACGTGCTCGGGCTCGCGGCCGTCGACGGCGCCGCGCGGATTGCCGGTCGTGACCGCGCAAAAGCGGCAGCCGCGCGTGCACACGTCGCCGAGCAACATCACCGTCGCCGTGCCCTCGCGCCAGCACTCGCCGACGTTCGGGCAACGCGCCTCTTCGCACACGGTGTGGAGATCGAGCTTGCGAAGCGTGCGCTTGAGCTCGTGGTACGTCTCGCCGCCCGGCGCGCGGACCTTGAGCCACGGCGGCTTGGGCGCGAAGCGGCTCGTGTTGCTGCCGTCCAGAGTCATCGCTTCGCTCCCGGGTGCCGCTGCTCTTCGACTGTTTCCTCGTGGCCCGCGCGGTGCGCGACGTGCCGCGAGGCATGCTGCCGCGAGCCCTGACCCGCGTGCTCGCCGACGCGCGCCCTATAGCATGCCCGAGCGCCGGTCGCGTGAGCTCGTCCTCCAGGCGGGTCGCAGGCAGGATGGCCTCACCGGGTCCGACGGCCCGAGCGCGGCGCGCGAGCCATCGACGGCGCGCGTCGGGAGAGTTCGCTCGGCCCTCGTCACTCGAGCGCGATCGACAGAGACCATCCGGCGCCCGTGACGCCTTGGGCCGGCGTGAGCGCGAGGTACGGGGCGACTGCGACACGCCGCGCCGCGACGCGCCTCCGTGCGACGCTCCCCGATGCAGCGCCTTCCGCATCGACGCGACTCATTGCGACGCGTCTCGTTGCAGCGCCTTCCGCGTCGAGGCGCCTCCGTGCGACGCGCCCCGATGCAGCGCCTTCGGCGTCGAGGCTTGCTGACTCCGCGCGGTCCTCGTCGCGCGCTTTCCCGCCGTCCATGGCAGCGAGGCCGACGCCTGCGGCTGCGATCGCTGCGGCTCCGCTGATGCCGAGGCCGAGGAGGAGCCCGAGATCGCGGTCGAGTCGCGCGTTCGCCGCGGCCGGCTCGAAGCCGCCCGCGCGATCGCACGCGGTCGCGCTGCAGTGCTCGTGGATGTCGCTCTGCGCGGCCGAGAGCTCGACGCCGCTCGCGACGGCGCCCGCCGCGAGGGCAACGCCGACGCCGCCCACGACCCATGCCCAGCGAGGGGCGCTCGCGTCGCCCGGAGCGCCGACCTCGATCGTGAACGCGTCGCCAAGGGCGAGCGACACCTCGCGTCTCCAGGCGACCTTGCCCGGCGCGAGCGCGACGACCTCGTGCGTCCCCGCGTCGGCCGCGAGCTTCGTGCCCCAGCGGCCACGCGCGACGACCGCGCCGTCGAGCTCGACCGCGAGCGCTGGCATCGCCGCCTGCGTCGCGGGCGGCACGACGAGCGTCACGAACGCGAGGCGGTCGCCGAGCTCCTTGAGGCGGCCCTTCGCGTGGACGACGCGCGAAAATTGTCCACTTTTCTTGGCAATTTCCGCCGCCATCTCGTAGGCCGCGTGCGCGCTCGCGAGCTTGCCGATGCGCTCGAGGCAGCGCGCGAGGTGAAGCCTTCCGCCCACCGCCGCAGGCGCGAGCTCCACGGCTTGCTCGTACAGCGGGCACGCCTTTCCGGGATCGCCGGCATCTTCGAGCTTGCGCCCCTCGGCGAAGAGCCCCTCGGCCTGCTCGTTGTGCTCGGGCGCCGGCGCTTCAGCGCGGGCCACCGAGGGCACGGCGAGAAGCAAGCCCAACGCCACCAACTGGAGCCGCACGACGCGGACCATTGTGGCGAACGAGGGGCTCGCCACCTAACGAAAAGCGTATGCGCACGAAGCGCGATGTGGCCTCACGTTCGCGGTGACCGTCACGCGGGTTCGCCCCCCAACGAAGGGCGTATGCGCGCGGAGCGCAGCGCGCGCCACCGAGTGCATCGCTACGATCGAGCGCGCGGGAAGCGTCAATAGAAGCTCGTGCCGACGGGATCGGGCGAACCTCCGCGCCACGGTTTACGCCCGCCCGCCCGGCGCGTGCCCGGTGCCGGAGCGCCCTTCGACGGCGTGCCGCTCGCGGCCGCGGCGGCGGCATCGAAGTCCCGCGCGCTCACCGCGGTCGCTGGCGTTTCCGCGTCGCCCCGATCGCTCGCTTCCGCCGACGTCGCCGACGCTGCGACTCCGGAGCCCGCGTCTTCGTCCGTGATCGGAGCGGGCGCTTGACCAACGACGGCAGCGTCGCCGGTCATCGGCGGTTCGGATGCGTGCGATGGCGTGCGGCCTTCGTTGCCGCCGACGTCGCCAGCGCCGTTCGGCCAGGCGAGGTACACCACGAGCGCGGCCAGCCCTAGGCCCGCGAGCACCGCGCTCGCGACCACCCCGGCGAGTGAACGGCGAGGCGCCGGCCCCCACGGCGCACTCGTCACGGCCACGCTCGGCGTCGGCGGCCGCAAGGGATCGGCACGCTGCGCGACGGCCCACGGTGCCGCCGCAAGCTGCGCGCCGAGCTGGCTGGCATGAACGTGCCCTTGCGCGGCGACGGCCGGGCCCCCGCGTTGCGCCGACGCCTCGGCCAGAGAGCCCGACGACACACCCGCCCACTGCGCAGCGACTGCCGGCCCCCCGCGTTCCCCCGACTCGAGCAGCGCGGTCGCCTCGGGATCCCCAGAAAACAGGCGGTCGCCCGAGCGCATCAGC
>SYFR01000325.1 GCA_005800325.1 Myxococcales bacterium
CCGCCCTCGCCGCTGACGCCGCCCTCGCCGCCCTGACCGCTGGCCCCGCCCTCGCCTGCGCCGCCGAACCCGCCGCTCGCGGTCGTGCCCGTCATTGCGCCGGTCGTCGCCGAGGGGCCGGTCGACGGCTCATCGACGTAGCCCCCGGACGCACAGCCGAGCGAGGTCGTGATGAGGGTCCCGAGCAAGCCAAGCCCACGCCAAGCACTACGCATGATCGAAATCTCCCACGGGGATAGTAACACCCGTGTCGCAGGTCACAGCGTTTTCCTCGCGAACGAGCGTGTAACCTCGAGGCGACGCCGCGCTAGCGCGCCTCGATCGCGCTCGCCTCGATCGCGCTCGCCTCGATCGCGCTCGCCTCGATCGCAAAGGCGTGCGCCGCCGTGCCGCGAACTGCCCGCGTGCGAGCGGCCGCGGGGATGACGCCGCTCTCGCCGCACGCAAGCACGAGCGAGCCGAGCTCGGTGTCGACGGTGAGCGCGCCGCCGACGCACACGACCGCGGTCATCGCGTCGTTGCAGTCAAGCGTGAGCGCCCCCGTCCCACGCCACTCTTCGACCTCGAGCCAGCGCCAAGCGATGGCCACGCGACGCTGCATGCCGCCCGCGTCCACCGCTGCGCCCACCTCCGCCGCAACACCCGCGTCCGCCGCCGCCGCAACACCCGCGTCCGCCGCCGCACCCGCGCCCGCCATGGTCCGAGGCGTCCATTCTCCCGCGGTCGCGCGGCACGCGGCGACGAACCGGGCGGCGTCACCCCCGCTGAAGGTCGCGACGGCGAGCGAGCGCTCCACGTGCAGCTCGCGCGGAGCGCCGCTCGGATCGAGGCGCCCGTGCGCGTCGTAGCGGCGGTTCCAGTCCCAGAACCGATACGTGAGCCCCCGCCGACCTGGCCTCACGAGCTGCGGCTCGAGCAGCGTGACCCCGCGGCCGATCGCGTGGGGCGTGCCGGCTTCGATCACGAACGCATCGCCCGGCGCGACCGGCACGAAGCCCATGAGCTCGTCGAGCGGCCCCTTCGCCGCGAGGCACGCACGGACCTCGCGCGCGCCGACGCCGTCACGAAAGCCGAGGTAGAGACCCGCGCCCGGCTCGGCATCCAGCACGATCCACGCCTCGGGCTTGCCGCTCTCGTCCGCGGCGAGCGCCGGATCGCCGTCGGCCGGGTGGACCTGCACCGAGAGCGGCTCCGCGGCGTCGAGCAATTTGACGAGCAGCGGCGTCGCTCGGCCGTAGCGGCGCACGGCGCGCTCACCGAGCCACGCGACCGGAGCCTCGGCGATGGCATGCGCGAGCAGGCGCCCGTCGCGCGCACGGCTCGGAAAGCTTGGCTCGACCGAGATCTCCCACGCCTCCCCAACGACTCCGCTCGCGGCGAGCCCGAGCCCTGCCTTGTAGTGGCTCAGGATGCGCGTTCCGCCCCACGGCGTGCGCGCGGGCGGCGTGAAGTTGTCGGCGCACAGGCGCAGCGGCGACACCGGCATCGCGATCGGATCTACCGCCGCTCCTCGGGCAAGTCCATCGCGCGCCACGCCACGAGTACTACTGCCGCGCGTCGTGATGAGCGCGAGGCGTCCGGCGCACCACCTTCGAGCGGCGGGACGCACGCGTCCCTACCGCGTCAGTGAACGGAGGCCGGCCCCGCCACGGGCTCGAGCGCCTCCTGGATCATGAGCGCGCGATGCGCCAGCGAGAGAAAATCGCTGGCGGTCACGACGCCGACGACGCGACGCTCGATCGGATCGAGCACCGGCAGGCAGCCGATCTTGTGGCGCAGCAAGATCGCCGCCGCGTCGCGCGCGCTCGTGTCGGGCGACACCCAGCGCGGCTCGTGAGTCATGACCTGGCCGACCGGGGTATCCGCCCCCCGCGGCCACGCGAGCAGAATGTCGCGATCGCTCGCCACGCCGACCAGGTTGCCCTCATCGACGATCGGCACGTGCCGAATGCCGGCGAGGCGCATCATGGTGAAGACGTCGTCGATGCGCTCCGAGGGAGCCACGGCGTGAACGCGCTCGTGCATGATGTCGCTCACCCGCAGCGCGGCGCTCCCAGCCATGCCGCGAAGCAAGTGCACGCGACGTGCCGCGTTGCGCCGCGGCGTGCCGGGATTTAGCGCGATTGCCTCGATCAAGGCGAGCTCCCGGGCTGCGCATGGCGCGCCTCAATGCGAAGTTGCCACGATGAGGCGAAGCGCACCGCACGCTTCACGGAGCGGCGCACAAGACTAGAGAGGAGACGGGTGTCAATCGGCGAGCGGCGGTGTCACCTCTCCCTCCCATGTCCCCGACCCTCCCCCCGCTGCGCGGGTTGGAGTGGGCCAGACCCGCACGCCGAGTATCAGCTTCCTCGGGCTCTCATTGCCACGCTCATTGACATGCTAAATGCTTTGCTCACTGTGGCTCTCACTGGCTCGCTCACTGGCTCGCTCACTGGCTCGCTCACTGGCTCGCTCACTGTGGCTCTCACTGGCTCGCTCACTGGCTCGCTCACGGTTGACGATGGGCAAACCACGCGCCCCTGGCGCCGCCAAGGCTCCCGGCGCCTGACGTGCAGGCTTGATGTCGCGCACCGTGGCGCGCGGGTAACGCGCTGGCCCCGCGCTTGCTTGTCTCCAGCTTGCGGATGGCCGTTCGCGCTGCGTGCATGACCGCGCCGCGTGTGCACGCCGCTCCCGGGCGTGGGCCGTCCGTGTCGTTTTGACCGTGGCGCTGCGGTCGCCGCATGGGGCGGCGCGCAGCCCGGATGGGTCGGACTCGAACGAGAGGACGATATGGCAGGCGTGGGCAGGACCGATGACTCGGGCATGGAGCCCGGGCGCGACTACCGCCGCGAGGAGCTGTGGACGACCGAGCGTTCGCTCTACGACTGGAACGTCGTGGGCGCGTTGCTCGGCATCACGGCGGCCGCGCTCGCGGTCCTCGGGCTCGCGAACGTGCTCCCGGTGTACTTGGCTGCGATCGCGTGCATCGCGATCGGCGCTGCGCTGCTCGTCGACAGCGCGGGAGGCGCCTTGCGCTATCAGCGACTCGCGGTGCTCGCGACGGCGCGTGATTTCGAGCAGGCGCAGGTGAGCGGAGGCCTCACGATCGAGGCCCTGAGCGGCGTCGGAGGCGTGGCCCTCGGTGTGCTGACGCTCGTCGGGCTCGCTCCGAGCGTGTTGCTCTCGGTCGCGGCGCTCGTGTACGGAGCGGCATTCTTGATGAGCGGCGGCGTGCCGCTGGCGCTAGAGACCTGGGTCGAGCGTTCGGAGCCGAGCGTCGGCGTCGAGCCGCGACGCGGCCGCGTGGCGCACCAGGCGGTGAATGCCGCCTCGGGTGCGCGGGCGCTCGCCGGCATCGCGGCGGCGGTGCTCGGGCTCCTCGGGCTCGCCAGCGTCGGCCCGGCGCTCACGCTGACGCTCGTCGCGTTCTTGGCCTTGGGTGGCGCCGCCATCCTGAGCGGCTCGGCCTTCAGCGTGCGCATGGGGACGCTCATGGAGCATCACCGCTGAGACCGGCCCGCGTGCGCGGTGTGCGCCGCGGGAGGCCGCAGGCCAGCCTCGAGGTCGGGGCTGGCTTTCGTTTGCGCGCCGTCACGGGCCTGAAGCGGCCGCGGCTGGTGCGCGCGCGAGCACCACGAGGAGCAGCGCGGCCGAGGTGGCGACGACGGCGCTCGCACCGAAGGCCACCGTCGCCGAGAACGACGCCCACAGCGCGCCGAAGGCCACGTTCGCGACGAGGCCCACGAGGCCCTGCGATGCGTGGTACCAGCCGAACGCCGCGCCGTGTCGCGCGCGCGCGGCGACGCCCGCGACGAGGGCCTTCTCGGCGCCCTCGGTGAGCCCGTGGTGCAGGCCGTAGAGTAGAAACAACGTAACGATCATCGCGTGCGACTTCGCGAGCGCGAGGCCCGCCGACACGAGCGCGAAGAGGATCCATCCGGCGACGATGACGGGGCGGCGACCGAACCGGTCGGCGAGCCTGCCGCCGAAGACGGAGCTCGCGGATTTTACGGCGTGGAGCCCCATCCACAGCAGCGGGAGCACGAGCACGCGGCCGTCGGACTCGCCCACGCGGAGCAAGAGAAACGTGTCGCTGGCTCGGCCCAGCGTGAAGAGCCCGAGCGGCACGAGCACGCGGGCAAGCGCGCCCACCGCGAGCGGCTCGCGCGGCGGGCTCCCAGGGTCGTGCGGTGAAGTGCCGGGGGAAGAGGCGGCGGCCGCCGAGACACCCTCGCCCACCGGCGACGCCTCAGCTTGCGGTGACGTGTCGTGAGCCGGGACGGCGGACGCGTCGCGCACGGCGAACACGACGAGCAACACCGCGAGCGCCCCGGGGACCGCGGTCGCGAGAAACACCGCGCGCAGATCGCGAACGCCGCTGGCGAGCAGCGCGAAGGCGATGAGCGGCCCGATGACGGCGCCCGCGTGGTCCATCGCTCGGTGCAGACCGAACGCCGCGCCGCGTTGCGCCTCGGGCACCGACGACGCGAGCAGCGCATCGCGTGGACTCGTTCGCAGTCCCTTGCCGACGCGATCGGCGACGCGGATCGCGAGTACAAAGCCGACGCCCGACGCGAGCGCGTAGAGGGGGCGCACCGCGCTCGAGAGCGAATAGCCGGCGACAACGAAGGGGCGCCGCTTGCCGACCCGATCGGACCACGCGCCCGCCGCGAGCTTCAGCAGGCTGGCGACGAAGTCGGCGACGCCCTCGATGATCCCGAGCGCGAGCGCGCCGGCGCCCATCGTGGCGAGGAACGCCGGCAACAGCGGGATCACGATCTCGCTCGCCGCGTCGGTGAGCAGGCTGACGAGGCCGAGCACGACGACGTTGCGGACGAGCACGCCGCGCCGCTTCGGGGGCGCTCGCAGTGTGGCTCGATCGTGCGCGTCCATCGTCATCCTGGCTCGTGCGCGTCCATCGTCATCCTGGCTCGTGAGCGTCCCTCGTCATCCTGGCTCGTGCGCGTCCCTCGTCATCCTGGCTCGTGAGCGTCCCTCGTCATCCTGGCTCGTGCGCGTCCCTCGTCATCCTGGCTCGTGCGCGTCCATCGCCATGGGTCGGTCCGGTGAGGGCTCGCCCTCGATGAGTAGGCACGCCGGCCGTCAGTTGCCCGCGACGCTGAGGGTCCGCTCACGCCAACCCGCGCGCGCCCTCGCGTAGAGAGCCGCGAAGAGCGTGGCGACGACCGACGCCACGGCTGCGAGCCGGAACATGCTCGCGCCGCCTACCGATCGGTAGACATGGCTCCAGGTGAGCACGCCGCACGTGGCTCCGAGGGCGCAGCTCGTCGAGAAGGCCCCTTGATAGGTGCCGAGCCGCTCAGGCGCGGCGTCCTCGCGCACCAGGCGAAGGAAGGCGAGCCACGCGAGGCCGAACGAGAGCGCGTGCAGCGGCTGGGCGACCGCGAGGGCCGGCAGGGTCTCGGCCGCGGAGATCGCGAGCCAACGCACGCTGGCGGCGCCCGCCGCGACGGCGAGCAGGCGATCGGGCGGAAACATGGCGAAGATGCGCTCGGAGCCCAAGAGGAGCGCGATTTCGACGAGCACGCCGAGGGCCCACAAGGCGCCACCCGCCGCGTCGCCGGGGACGATGTCGCGGACGACGAGCACGTAGCAGAGGTCGTAGGCCGAGTGGCCGAGCGCCCAGGCGAAGGCCGCGGCGAAGAAGAGCCACTGCCCGGGTTGCAAGTCGGGCAAGAACGGCGACGACCCCGCCGCGGCTCGCTCGCTCGGGCGCACGTTGCGCGAGGGCGGCGTCGCGCGCCCCGCGACGAAGAGCGCGGAGACGAGGGCCGCGCCGAGGCAGCCGGCGACGACGAGCGGCATCATGAGGGCGTCGCGGGCATCGACGAAGCGGCCCGCCGCGAACGCGGCCACCATGAAGCCGAGCGAGCCGTAGAGTCGCTGGCGCCCGTAGCCGTCCCCGCCCGCTTCGAGCGCGACGAGATCGGCGATCTGCACCATCGGCGATCGGAACAGCGCGAAGAGGTAGAAGCAGCCGATGAGCGCCGCGAACGGCGGCACGCCTTGGCGCACGAGGAGCGCGAGCAGCAGCATCGTCCCGAGCGCGCCCACGCTCGCGAGCCGCAGGAGCCAGCCGCGCCACGAGAGCGCATCGGCCATGACCCCGAAGGCGATCGGGGCGAAGAGGCCCATCACGGGCATGCAAGCGGCGATGATCCCGAGCGCGAGCCCCGTCACGCCGCGAGCCTCGAGCCAGCGCGGCATGATGGGCACGTAGACGCCGAGCGCGGCGAACGCCGTGAAGTAGAAGAGCCGAAGCGCGGCGAGCTGGCCCGCCTTCATCGTTCGTCCGTCTCGACGCAGGCGCGATCGCCGCCCTCTTGCTTGGCGCGATAGGAGGCCTCGTCGGCGCGACGCACGAGCGGTCGCACGTCGTCGCCCTCGCGCGCGACGGCGATCCCGACGCTCGCCGTCACGGGCCGAGCCTGGTCGATGAGCTCGCCTGCGCGTCGGACGCTGGCGACGAGCCGCGCGGAGGCGACCTGCGCCTGCTCGCGGTCGGTGTCCGGCATCACCACGAGAAACTCGTCGCCACCGTAGCGACCGAGCACATCGGCGCCGCGCGTCGAGCGGGCGATGCTCTCGGCGATCGTACGCAGGGCGTGGTCGCCCTCGAGGTGGCCGCGCGTGTCGTTGATGCGCTTGAACCGATCGAGATCGATCATCACGACGGCGAGCCGAGCGCCGCGCCGGACGCGCGCGAGCTCCCGCTCGAGGACGCTCATGATGTGGCGACGGTTGTAGAGATCGGTCAGCGCGTCGCGTTGGCTGATCTCCTCGAGGCGGAGGTTGGCGGCGATGAGCTCGCGCTCGTGACGGCGGATGCGGCTCACGAGCCGTCCGATGACGACGGTCGCCAGCACGTTGAACGCCGCGACGAGCCCCCAGCTCGTGAACGCCACGAACGGCGGCGGCGTCTCGTGCGCCACGAAGGCCGGTGCGTCCGGGCCGTAGGGCAAGTACCCGAGCTGCTCGGCGAGCACGACGGCGCCGTGCGTCCCCGAGACGACGAGCGCCATCAAGAGCCCTTGGCCGGGACCGAACGTGAGCACATTGAGCACGCACGCCATGAGGTAGGTGCCTATGAGCATGCTGCTCGCGCTGCCCGTGCGGTGAACGAACGCGCTCGCCACCAGCAGATCGATCGCCCCGAACACGAGCCCGCGCACACGCCCGCCGAGTCCCTTGTGGATGAACCAGAGCGACGCGACCGAGATGGCGAGGTAGCCCGCGGCGAGCGGCCGCATGCGCGCCGTCCCGGGGTAGGCGATGGGCAGCAAGAGCAGCGCAAACAAAGCGAGCGCGAGTCGAGTCGAGGCGCTCGTGAGCGCGGACTTTCGGCGCGAGCGGTCGCGCTGCAGGGCTTCGCGGCTCGACTCGCTCACGGCCTCCGGCGCTCGGTCGACATGGTCCGGCCGTGCGTCGGTGGCGGCGGGCTCGCCACCGCCCATCGTGTCGTCGCCGCGAGCGCTCACGACGCCTCCTTGCCGAGCCGCAGCGCGTTGACGATCACGGACACCGAGCTGAGGCTCATCGCCAGGCTCGCGAGCATCGGGCTCATCACGAGGCCGAGCCATGGATAGAGGACACCGGCGGCGATCGGCAGGCACGCGGCGTTGTATGCGAACGCGAAC
>SYFR01000326.1 GCA_005800325.1 Myxococcales bacterium
CTCGCCGTTCGTCGGGCGCATCGACGACGCGGGCGGCGACGGCATGCAGCTCATCGAGCAGATCGTCACGATCTACGACAACTACGGGCTCGAGACGCAGGTGCTCACGGCCAGCGTGCGGCACCCCGTGCACTTCGTGCAGGCGGCGATGCTCGGCTCGCACGTCGCCACCGTGCCCTTCTCCGTCATCAAGCAGCTCCTGAAGCACCCACTCACGGACGCCGGGCTCGCGCGCTTCCTCGAAGATGCCAAAAAGATCCCCACCGCCTGAGCGGCATGCGCGCGTGCGCGGCTCGGTGGGCGTCACGACGCGCGGCGGCGCCGGGCGCAGCGTGGGCACGAAGACCATCGAGCGGCGCGCCGGCAAGATGCTCGCGCACCTCGGCCTCGAGCGCTGCGAGCTCAGCGTCGCCTTGGTCGACGACGCGACCATCCACGAGCTGAACCGAGAGTACCGCGGCTACGACAAGCCGACCGACGTGCTCGCCTTCGCGATGCGCGAGTGCGATCCGCAGCACGCGCACGCCTCGCCGACGGAGCCCGAGGCGCTCGGCGACGTCGTCATCTCGATCGCGACGGCAGCCCGCCAGGCGCGCCTTGCGAAGAAGACGCTGCTCGCCGAGCTGACCATGCTCTTGGCCCACGGGGTCTTGCACCTCGTCGGCTACGACCACCGGACCCGCGCCGAAGAGCGCGTGATGACGGGCATGACGCGCGAGCTCGAGGCGGCGGCGGCGCGGCGCTCGCCCAGCGTCACCTCGCGCGCACCTGCTCAAGGCGCTCGAACTTCAGCGACCGTCGCCCGCCCGCCTTCGGCGCGTGCGCAGCCACGACGCGGCGCTCGCCAGAAACACGAGCGCCCATGACGGCGCGTCACCGAAGCGCGCGTAGATCGTCGGCTCATCGTCGCGCAAGCTGGGCGTGACGACGAGGAACCCCGGCTTTGCATCGTCGCGACGCGCGCGCACGACGCCGGCCGCATCGACGTGGCCGCTCACCCCGAGGTTCACCGCGCGCACGAGATCGCGGCGCAGCTCGATGGCGCGCATCACCGCCAAGCGGAAGTGGAGCTCCGGCTCGACCGTGCCCTCGAACCACGCGTCGTTCGTGACGTTGACGAGCAGGTTCGGTCCTAGCGCGCGGACGATGCGCCGGCCGAGGTCGGGGAGCGTGTCCTCGTAGCAGTTGAGCACGCCGAGGCGCAGCGTGGTCTTCGCTGCCCGCGGGACCTCGAGCGCGCGCGGCTCGGCGCCCGGCAAGAGACCGCCGCCTCGCTGGAAGGTGCGGCGCAGCCACGGGACCGCGCTGCCGAGCGGCACCGTCTCGCCGAACCACAGGAGCTCGAGCTTGTCGTAGCTCGCGGTCATCGACCGATCCGCGAAGGTGACGCTCGCGGAGTTGTAGCTGTCCTGCAGTACACCGCCGTCCTCGCCGCGGCGCTGCGGCTCGTGCGCGATGAATCCGAACAGCACCGGCCCATCGACCGCGCCTCCCACGATCTCGCGCTGTCCGCCCGGAGTGAAGCGCTCGCCGTGGCGCAGCGGGTACGGATAGGCCGCCTCCGGCCACACGCTCAGATCGATGCCCGCGAGCTCGGCCTCGGCGGTCTCGCGGCGCAGCAGGCTCACGATCTGCGGCGCGCGGCGAGGGTCCCAGCGCATCGTGGCCTCGATCCCCGCGTGCACGAGCGCGAGGCGCGTTTGGTCGCTGGGTGCCCCTGGCTCGGACCAGCGCGCGAGCGACCACGCGCCGTAGCCGAGCATCGCCGCGAGCGTGCCGCCGGTGACTGCGAGCGCCGCCGCAGCGCTCCTCTTCGACGCCGGCGTTGCCGCGGCGTTACGCAGCTCGGGCGCTCGCAATAACGCCGCCGCTCCCGCCGCGAAGAGCGCCGTCAGCCCGCGCTCACCGACGACGTCGGCGCCTTGCACGACGAGCGGCCACGGCGAGAGGATGGCCGCGACGGTCCACGGGAACACGCCGGGCAGCGACGTCGCGAGGAGCACGCCCGCGCACATCGCGAGCTCGAGCGGTGCGCGCAGGCGTCGCATCAAGAGCACCGCGAGCGCCCCGCCACAGCCCCACGCGAGGGCCTGGGCCGCGCCGAGCAGGAGGTGCATGCCGATCGCCGGCGCGGTGCCGAGCGGCGTGAACTTGACGAGCACGCTCGGCACGAAGCGCAGCCCGATGACGTTCGCGGTCGCGGCGAAGAGCCACCACGCGCCGAACCACGAGGCACACAGCCGCGATGCACCGAGCCCCGCGCGCGAGTCCTCGGCCTCACGGGACGCGAGCGCCAGCGCGACGAGCCCGACGAAGACGAGCGGATAGAGGTCGAACGGCGGCGTCGCGCCGCCGAGACACGCGCCGCCGAGGAGGGCGAGCCACGCGCTCGGGTGGCGCCGAAGGAAGCGTCGCGCTAGCGCGATCACAGCACGCGCCGTCGTGGAACGCGCGAGACTCGAAGGCGCGAGCGGCACCACATACGCGAGGCCACGCCGCGCGGCGAGCTCACCACCAGAACGTCGCGCCTGCGCGCAAGAGGCCGCCGCTCGACGAGTTCGAGATCTCCCCGCTGCGCGCGTCGAAGAACTCCGGGAAGAGGCCGCCCGCGTCGCTGTCGATCCGCGAGCGCGCGAAGCCGACGGCGTCGACGTGCACGCCGAGGAGCCTCGTCACGCGCAGCTCGAGCCCGAGCCCCGCGTGCACGCCGAGGTACGTGTAGTCGTCGCGCAGCCCGTCGCGCAGGTTCGGCAGCGGCTCGGGGCTCTCCACCGACGCCCACGAGAGGTGGGCACCGCCGAGCACGTAGAGCTGCACAATGTCCCGCGGATTCACGAAGAGCGTGCCGCCCGCCGACAGCGGAAGCTCGCGACGCTGCAGGCCGTTCGAGTCGACGCCGCCCAGCAAATCGGCCGAAAAATCCAGCGAAAACGCGGGCACGGGCCGGTACCTATAGCTCACGCCGAGGCCGCCCATGCCGACGTCGTCTCGCTGCCCCTGGCCCGAGCCCATGAGCGCGCCCTCGACCCGCA
>SYFR01000327.1 GCA_005800325.1 Myxococcales bacterium
CCGACGCCCTCCCAGCCGAAGAACATCACGACGAAGTTGTCGCCGAGGACGAGCAACAACATCGAGAAAATGAACAGGTTCAGGTACGTGAAGAAGCGCCAGAACGCCGGCTCCTTCGCCATGTAGGCCGTGGCGTAGACGTGGATGAGCGTGCCGACGCCCGTAATAATCAGCGTCATCAGCGCCGAGAGCGGATCCATCGCGAACGCGAAGTTCACGTCGAGCGAGCCGATCCGCACCATCTGCCACGCGTGGGTGTGCAGGTAGCGCTGCTCTGCCGGGAGGCCGACGAGCTGGATGACGTTCACGAGGGCGATCGCGAACGCGCCGAGCATCGCGCCGACCGCGACGGCGGAGACCGCGGGGCTGCCGATGTGGAGCCGCTTCTGCAGCTTCGCGCGCCACGAACTCGCCTGGAGGCGGCGGCCGAAAACGGCATTCGTGGCAGCGCCGAGAAACGGGAGGAGCGCGATCAGCCAGAGCGGGATCGTCGCGACCTCGACGTGGGTTAGCTCACCGGAATACTCGGGCATCGATCGTTGGCTCCGCGGCGCCGCTCAATAGCCGCGCACGCCTGGTGCGAAGGTTAGGATATTTCCTTATTAATCCAGGCAGATAAGCCTACCTGGCCTCGATTCGCACTCGGGCGGCTGAACGCTAGGGGACGTGGTTCTCGGGGTCAAGGCCGGACTCGCGGGCGTACCCTGCCATACGGCAACGCGTTCGGCTATCATCCGCCGCCCATGCTGTGCCTCTTTGAGTGTTTCCTTGCGCCGGGTCACGACGGATCTTCGCTCCTCACGGACGAGACGCTCGACGACACGCAGGCGCAGATCATGACCGACTCCGACGCCGAGCAGGTCGGGTTCGCGGGGCTGCCGCCCAACACGACCGGCAACGCGCGCATCTTCGTCGTGTGCTCGCCGCGTGACGCGCGTCGCATCCAGCACTCGCTCGAGCTGAGCCCGCAGGTTGCACAGTACCGGCAGCACGAGGTCAACGCCTGACCGGAGTCTGCCCCGCGTCAGCGGACGTCGACGCGGAAGTCGGCGCGGAGTCGGCCCGCCCCTCGCCTGCCGTCGTCGCGCGCCGAAGCTCCGACCACAGCGCGGCGATGCCTTCTCCTTCAGTGGCCGAGACGACGAGCGCGCGGCGACCGAGCTTGGCGAGCATCGACTGCCGCTTACTCTTCGGCAGCTTGTCGATCTTCGTCGCGACGACGACGACGCTCGCGGGGCGTGCGCTCGGCCTCGTGCCGATGAACTCGCACAGCCCGGCCTCCTCTTCCTCGAGTCCGCGCCGCGCGTCGAACAACACCACGACGACGCGCAGCGCCTCGCGCTCGACGAGGTACCACTCGATGAGGTCGGCCCACTCGTCGCGCTCCGACTTCGAGCGACGCGCGTAGCCGTAGCCGGGCAGATCGACGAGCACCTGTTCGCGACCGTCGCGCGCGCGGGTCTGAAAAAAACTGATCTGCCGCGTGCAACCGGGGGTCCCGCTCGTGCGCACGAGGCCGCGACGCCCCATGAGCGCGTTCATGAGGCTGCTCTTGCCCACGTTCGAGCGGCCCGCGAAGGCGATCTCCGTCCCGACGGCCTCCGGCAGCTGCGCGGCTCGTTGCGCGCCTGCCAGAAACTCCGCGGTGACGATGCCCCACGGCTCACGGCTCGGGTCGTCCCGCATCACGCGCCTCCGATCTTCACGCGGGCCACGCCATCGTTCTCGGCGAGCGCGCGCAGGTACTCGAAGGTGTAGAGCCCGGTCTCGTGTCCGTCGCCCCACACGAGCTTGAGCGCGTAGTGTCCCACGGTCTCGAGGTCGCGAAGCTCCGAGTTCTGTCCCGGGACGAACTCGATCGTGCCGCCGTGCCCCTGACACTGCGCGCACGGGCAATAGCCACGCAGCAGCGTGTTCGGATAGGTGCAGCGCACGCCGTCGGCCCACGTGATCTCGGTGGTCGCGGAGCCGTGCGGCGCCTTGATGAACGTCGGCGTGTGCTCGGGCTTCACGCGCCACGTGTTCGCCGCCGTGGCTCGGCCCGTCAAGCGGAATGCGCTGGGCGCTGCCTCGCGCCGCTCCCGCACGCCGCCTCCGCACGCGCCGCGTCCCTACTCGTTCGCTTCCCGCAGCGCCTCGCCGTTCGGGCCGATCCCCGCGCGCCGCCAGCGCTCTTTTTCGCTGAGCCCGGGCTCGCTCAAGGGTCGCGGAGTGCGCTCGCGCACGGTGACCTCGACCTTGCCGCTCGCCACACGCGCGATCTCGACCTGGACGCGGCGCTTCGGATCGCTCTTCAGCGTCGCCTCGGCGAACACGGTCTTGACCGGGCCCGTCTCGACGCGCTCCGTCTCGACCCGCGCGCGCACGTAGTTGGTGACCGCCTCGAGCGGCACGGTCCCGACCGCGGAGATGGCGTCGTCGAAGCTCGCCTCGACGCGGAGGTCGCGTGGCAGCTTGAGCCCGAACGCGACGTCGCTTCCCTCGGCGAGCTCGCCCTTCGGCACGGTGTCCACGCTGCTCGAGTCGAGCGTCGACGGAAACAGCTCGTGCGGCGGCTCGTCCCGTGAGCACGCGAGGGGCATCGCCGCAATCGCGAGCACCACACACGGGCGAACCAGGGGAGTCATGTCGCGCGCATCATTCGTCAGCTCGCGCGCGAACGCCAGCCGCGAGCGTTGGTGCCGTGAGCGCTCGGGCCAGCCCGCGCGGCGACGCGCGCCGCACGGGAGCTACTCGCTGACGGCCGCCCACGAGTCGAAGCGCAAGAGGTTCTTCGGGCTGGGTAGCCGCGTCGTCGAGGCCTTGGTCGTGCCACCGGAGTTGTACGCGGTGCCGGCCTTGCCGGTGTGGTAGACGAGGTTGAATTTCGGCGGCGTCGAGCTCGTGATGGCGGTGTGCGAGCCGACGTAGTCGTCGGTCGCGGTCGTGGTCTCGAAGCACGACGGCTCCATCTGCACCGACGCTCCGAAGACCACGGTGCCCGCCTCCTGCTTGAGCTCGTCGACGTAGGTGATCGTCTTCGCGTCGGGATCCTTCGGGAGGCGCGGGAGCGGCTCGGGCCCCGTGGCGCCGGCCTTCGACTCCTGGTACGTGACGCCCCAGATCGAGCCGTACCCGTCGGCGCAGGCGTTCGACACCGAGCCCTCGGGCGCGAAGGTGGAGAAGTAGGCGGCGCCGTCGAAGATGGCGATCGGCCCCGTCGCGCGCTTTCCGTCGGCGAACGGGATGTACCAGTTCGTCTTCATCGTGAAGGGTGCGCCGTTCGCTGCCTTGACCGGCGACTCAGTGATCGACCACACGCGCGTCTTCATGCCGGTCGTCGACGAGAGCATCTCCTGATCGCCCGTCGCGAACACGAGC
>SYFR01000035.1 GCA_005800325.1 Myxococcales bacterium
AGCGACCGCCGAGGCCTGAGCGAACGCCGAGGCCTGAGCGAACGCCGAGGCCTGAGCGAACGCCGAGGCCTGAGCGAACGCCGAGGCCTGAGCGAACGCCGAGGCCTGAGCGAACGCCGAGGCCTGAGCGAACGCCGAAGCGCGAGGCGCGCGCTCAGCCGACGAGCCCGGCGTACCAGACCGCCGTCGCCGTCGCGGCGGCGATGAGCACGAGCATGACATAGATGGTCGCGGTCGCGCCGCGCGAGGACTCGGGTGCCTCGGAGAGTGACGCCGGCGGAGGCGGCGCCTGGGAATTTGACCCCGGCGAGGGGACTGGCTGCGACGGCGGCGGCTGCGACGCGGTCGCCCACGAAGGGGCTGGCTGCGACGCAGGCGGATAGCCGCTGCCACGCTTCGACGCGGCAGCGAACGAGCCCGAGCTCGCGAGCCCATCGCCGCGCTCGCGACTGCCCGAGTCGATCGCGGCGGCGCTCTGCGGCACGGACGCCGGGCCCGGCGGACCGCTCCTCGGCGCCCTCGAGCTGCGCGACGCCGGCGGCAGCGGTTCGTCGGGGCCTTCGAGCGCGGCGAGGTTGCCCTCTTCGAAGACGTCGTGCAGCGTGTTGCGCACGAGCTCGGCCGCCTGCTGGTGATCGACGGCGACCTGAAAGTCGTTGATGTTCCCGAACTCGTCGAGGCTGAGCGGGGCGCGCATCTCCGGGTCCGGCTCGTGCCCGCCTCCGGACGTGTCGAGCAGCGACGTGAACTCGAGCAGCGACTCGGCGATGAGCCGATCGATGACCGACGCCGTGTCGCCCAGCGTCTTGCGCGCTCGCGACCGCAGCGCGCCCCGCACGAGATCGGCGATGTCGAACGCGTCGACGGGACGGCCAAGGCGGTAGAGAAAGCGCGTCAGATCGCGGCCGAGATCGCGCGCCGTCGGGTAACGGTCCTCGCGATCGGCGGCGAGAGCGCGCGCCAGGATGCGCCCGAGCTCGGGATCGGCCGCGTCGCGGTTGATGCCGCCGATCGGCGGAACGACTGCCGCCTGCACTTGCTTGACGGTCTCGTAGTCGGTCTTGCCGTGAAAGAGGCGCCGCCCCGCGAGCAGCTCCCACAGCATGATGCCGACCGCGAAGATGTCCGCGCGCGCGTCGACCTCGAGCCCGTGCGCCGACTCGGGCGCGAGGTAGCCAAACTTGCCCTTGATGATGCCGGCCTCGCTCCGCTCGAGCTGGGTCGAAGCCTTGGCGAGCCCGAAGTCGACGATCTTGATCTCGCCCTGCCTGCTCACGAGCACGTTCGGTGGCGACACGTCGCGGTGCACCATGCTGAGCTTTTGCCCCTCGGGGCTCTTCAGCTCGTGCGCGTACGACAGGCCCTCGCAGATCTTGCTCGCGATGAAGATCGCGCTCTCGATCGGAAACTTGCGCTTCTTGTCGCTGAGGTCCGTGACGATCGCCTTGAGGTCGACGCCGTCCACGTACTCCATCACGATGAAGTACGCGTTGTCGCCGACGCCGATGTCGAACACGTGGGCGATGTTCGAGTGGTTGAGGTGGGCCGAGAGCCGCGCCTCGTCGAGGAACATCGCGATGAAACGCGTCTTCTCGCTCAAGTGCGGCAGCACGCGCTTGATCGCGACCCGCTTCTTGAAGCCCTCGAGCCCTGCGCTCTCGGCCAGGTAGACCTCGGCCATGCCGCCGGCAGCGAGCCGCTCGAGCACGCGGTATCGCTGTTGGTCGACTGCCATCGGCTCGGCGACACTAGTGCCGCGATTCACAAGAATCGAGGCACAAAGAGCAGGCCGGTGCCGGCTTCAGGTCTCCGGATCGCTGCGTCTCGCGCCGCGGGTAGACGGCTTCTTCGTCGCCACGGTCAAGGTCACCGTCTGCTCCGCGCCCACGTATTTGACGGCGGTGAGTCGCGGCGGCGGCTTCGCCATGTACGGCAGGCCGTCGCTCTTTCCGTATTGCTGCAGCAAGGGCTGCCGCGCGGGCTCCCGCGCCGACGTCGCCGACGGGCGCCTCTGGCGCGCTGCGGGGCGGGCGACCTCCGGCTCGGCCTCGGCCTCGGAGGTAGTGGGCGCGCGACGATCGTCGACGCGCTCGATCCGCGCCGTGCGAAGGAGGACCATGTGCCCGTCGTCGCTGCGGACGAAGAGCGCCATGCAGCCGGGGCGCAGCTCGCCGATGAGACCGCCGGGCTCCTCCAGATCGAGGCACGCGACGAACTGCGCTCCGACGGCGCGATGAACGTGCGCGGGCGCGGCGCCACGCGGCGAGACGATCCATCGACACACGCCCTCGTCATCGAGCAAGTAGGTGCACGTCGCGGTGTGCAGCGCGTACGCGAGCTCCAGGCGAGGCGCGCTAGACGACGGCTCTTTCGGCATGGCGCGAGCGAAGGCGAGACATTACTGCCTCGAGTCCCGTGTGCGAAGCGCCGATTCGCCGCACGGGTCAAGCCGTGTATTCGTCGAGCTCTTCCGGCAGCACGCCGAGCAGGTCGGCGGCGTGCACGAGGGTCACGTTGGCCGCGAGGCTCATGAACCCGCGGACGTAGGGCGTGTCTCGCAGGCCGCGAAGGCGCCGCAAGAGCGCGGGCATGGCACGCTCCACCGCGTCGCGCGCCCCAGCGAAGTCACCGAGATCGATGCGCGCGCCATGGAGCGCGACGTAGATGATCGCCTCGTTGAGCAAGCTCGGCGCCCCTGCCTCGACGAGGTCGGAGGCCTCGCGTGCGATGCGCTCGGCGGTCTCGTGTTGACCCATGCGGCGCTCGGCCTCGGCCCAGTACCCGAGCGCCACGGGCAAGACGTCGCGGTTGTCCGTCGCGCGGTACGCCTCGGCCGCCATGCGAAGGAGCTGGCGGGCGCGCGGCAGCTGGTCGGCCCCAAAGCGCAAGAGCTCGCAGCCGCGGTAAAAGAGGACTCCGAGCGTCACGCGATCCTGCGAGGCCCAACCACCTGTCGCCGCCTCGTCCGCGCTCTGGCGCGTCTCGACGAGCTCGGCCTCGAAGCCCGCGTCCGCGCCGTAATGCGCCGACCAGCCGAGCTTGAGCATGCGCCCGAGCCGCACCGTGCCCGCGCTGCCGACCTGCTCGGCCATCGCGGTGCCTTGCTCGATGAGCCGCCGCGCCTCGAGGCGCGCGCCGATCGACGTGAGCGCGAATCCGAGGTTCACCATCAGCATCGCCTTTCGGTTCTTGAGGCCGGCCGCGCGAGCTGCCGTCACCGCTGAGCGCCGCGCTTCGAGCGATCGGGCGAGCTCGCCGCGCGACTGGTGCACGACCGACAAGACCTGCCAGGCATCGATCGCGGTCGCCTCCATGCCCGGCAGCGCCGAGAGGTCGAGCAGTCGCGCCGCCTCCACTTCAGCGCGGTCGAGCGCGCCCGCGAAGGCATAGCGAGTCGCGAGCGTGGCACAGCAGCTGGCCTCTTCGTCGTGCAGCCCGAGCTTCGCGGCGCCGGCTCGCGCCTCTTCCAGGCGCTCGTCGATATCGAGGCCTGTGCTGCGAGCGTGATCGTAGCGCGCCGCGGCGCCGAGCGTGCGCACCTCGCTCGCCTCGTCGTACACGTTGAGCTCCATCGCGACGATGGCGTCCGCGCGGTCGGGCGAACGATCGTCGAGCCGCGCGTAGACCTCGTCGAGCAGCCGTGCGCGATCGAACCCGATCGGCTGCGCCGTGGAGTATGCCAGCGCGCGGTCGGCCATCCTGACCGCGTCGGGGAGCGCGTTCGCGGCAAGGGCGAGCCTCGCCGCGCGCTCCCAGTAGTCCGCAGCCGCGTCGTGCTCGCCCGCGAGGTCGAAGTGCTGGGCGACGGTGGCCGCGAACTCGTCGTGCGCGGCGAGCCACTCGGCGGCCTGCCGGTGGCGCTCGACCTTGCCGACGTCGCTGAGCGCGGCATATGCGACCTCGCGCACGAGCGCGTGCTTGAACCACAGCTCGCGCGTGCCGGCGAAGCGGGACGCGGGCTGCACGAGCAAGAGCTCGGCGGCGACGAGGCGCTCGATCACGGTCTTCGCGTCGTCGACGCCGACGGCGCGCACGGCGTCGTCCCACACCGCGAGGCCGTACACGCTCATCCTCGTCAGCGCCGTGCGAAGCTCGGGCTCGAGCGCGTCGACGCTGACCTGAATCGCCGCCTCGATCGTCGGGACGTTCGTCAGCGGTTTGCCCGCCGCCATGACGCGCGCGAGCTCTTCGGCGAAGAGCGGCGAGCCCGCTGCTTGCATGGCGATCTGCTCGAGCTCGGCGTCGCCGACGCTGCGGCCCGTGACGGCGCGCGCGATCTCGAGCGTCGCCTTGCGCGCGATGGGGCGCAGCTCGACGCGGACGTGATCGCGGCCGCGAAAGGCGCTCGGGTGATCGCGCCAGAACGACGGGCGCGCCAAGACGAGCGCGAAGACGCCCCTGCCGGCCGCACGGCTCAAGAGGTGCTCGAACCACGCGATGCTCTCCGGATCGGACCACTGCACGTCCTCGAGCAAGAGCACGCATGGGCAATCGCCGATGACGCGGAACGCGAGCTCGGTGAGCGCGAGATAGAGAACGTCGCGCGCGCGGTTCGGCTCGAGCGACTCGGGGAGCGACTCGCCCGCGAGAAAACTCGCGAGCAGCCGGCCCTCGTCGTGGACGAGCGAATACCCCGCGAGGATGGTCTCGAGCGCCGTGCCCTTGGTGCCTGGCGCGATCGACAGCATGTCGTTGAGCGCGTTGGCCGCGATGCCAAGCGCTCGGGAGCGGCCGTAAGCCTCGCAGCGCGCACGCACGATGCGGGTCTGAACGCTCGGCGCGGCGGGCTCCGTGGGCCCGACCGAGCGGCGCGTGAGCGGTGCGTGCTCGAGGCCCATGCGCTCGACCTCGAGCACCAGCTGCCGCGCGAGGCGGGTCTTGCCGATCCCCGGAGGGCCCGACACCGAGACGACGACGGGCTGGCGGCGCTCGACGACGCGCAGGTACGCCGTGAGCAGCTCGTCCATCTCCGCGCCGCGACCGACGAACGGCGACTCGATCGCGTGGCCGCGCTTTTCGAGAGCGGGACGACCGAGCAACTCCACGCTCGAGTCGCTGCGAAGGGACGGCGCCGAAAACTCGAACGTCGCGCGCGCGAGATCCGCGGTCGTCTCGTCGGCGAGCAGCTGACCCGCGTTCGCTTGCCGCGCGAGCACCGAGGCGTTCTCGACGACCTCGCCGACGGGGCGAGACACGCCAACGCGCGCACGGCCGGTTGCGACGCCGACCCGCGCGCCGAGCAACGTCAGCTCGTGGCCCAGCTCGAGCGCGCTCGCGGCCTCTCCGCCGCGCGCCTCTCTGGCGCCGAGGAACGCGACGATCGAGTCACGGCCGAGCTGCACCGCCTCGACGCCGACGGCGGCGAGCTGCTTGATGCGTTGATCGCGCGCGGCCGTCGTCGGCAAATGCAGCGCGACGAGCGTGGTGACGAGGCGGCTCACGCTCGAACTCGAGGTGGCCGGATCTCGCTCTGCCTCGCCGATCGCATCGGGCAGGCTCGGATCCCGCGAGAGCTCGACCAGCCTCTGCTCGACGTCCCGCGATGCGGGGCGGTCGCGCCACTCGAGCGCGAGCATCTCGGCCACGAGCTCGTCGAGCGTCTCGGGCACGCCGCGAACGAGCTCGCTCAGACGCTGCACGGGCATCGACGCGACCTTGGCGAGGGTCGCGAGCGCCGTGGCACCGACGTGCGGCGGTCGCCCCGCGAGCAGCTCGAACAGCGTCGCGCCGAGCGAATAGACATCGCAGCGAGGATCGAGCGCGACGTCGCCGCGCGCCTGCTCGGGCGCCATGTACGCGGGCGTTCCGGCGAAGGCGACGCCCGTGAGCCCGTGCAGCTCCGAGGTCGCGACGCCGAAGTCGACGAGCTTGACGCGCGGCACGTCGGCGTCGCCGGCGAGCACCATGATGTTGGACGGCTTCACGTCGCGGTGCACGACGCCGGCGGAGTGCGCGACCCCGAGCGCGCCGGCGATTTGCGTCACGCAGCCGAGCAGACCGCGCAGGCGGATCGGAGCGTTCGCGTGACGGCGCGCGAGGTCGAGGCCGTCGAGCCACTCCATGGCGACGTACGGCGCCTCGGCGACGAAGCGCTGTCCGGCGAGCTCGACGAAGCCGGTGCTCGCGGCGAGCCCTCCGAGCGTCCCGAAGTCGACGATGCGCACGATGCCCGGATGCGTAAGCCCACTCAAGAGCTGCCCCTCGCCGAGGAAGCGGTCGCGCACCTCCGGCGGCACGTCCGGCGACGCGATCACCTTCAGCGCGATGTCCTCGCCCGTCTCCCGATCGCGCGCGTGAAACACGATCCCCGCGGCGCCGCGGCCAATTTCGCGGAGCACGTCGAAGCGCGGGAGGGGCGCGCACGCCTCGAATCCCAGGGACACGCACCGAGGTTAGTCCCGAGCTGCACGAGAATCGAGCGGTGTTGGGCGGTCGCTGCTTGACGACTCCGCCGAGGCCCCCTAAAAATCGAGGGCATGGGCCGCCATCGGGCATTCATTCTAAGCAGCCTCGCCACCGTCGCAGGCATCTTCCTCGCCTGGTACTCGAACCCGACCTGGGCCGGGTGGGACGAGATCCTCAAGATGGTGAGCAAGGGCGACAACATGCCCATCGCCGGGCTGATCCCGCTCATCGTGTTCTTCACGTATCTGTCGCTCTCGGAGGCCTTTCGTCACGACCGGCTGATTCGTCAGGGCCGCGAAGACGAGGTCCTCGACGAGATGTACAAGTAGCGTCGTTCGACGCGCCGCCGCGCTGCCGAGCGCTCGTCCGAAGCGCGTCGCGTTCGACGATTGACACGCGGCACCTGGCGTGACAACGGTCCCGCCGATTGCTTCAGCAGTCGTCGCTCCCGGCCAATCCGGCGCGACGCTCGAGGGAAGCCGGTTCGAAGCCGGCACGGCCCCCGCCACTGTAGCCGGTGACAACGGCGCGAAGATGCCACTTGGCCGAGAGGCCTGGGAAGGCAGCGCCCGAGGACGACCCGGAAGTCAGGAAACCTGCCGCTGAAGCGCGAACGCGGTCCTCGGGTGGAGGACGCGAGCGTGCGAACACGCTCCTCTCTCTCTGCCCGCGGCCGAAACTGCCCAGAAATCTGGGCGAACGGCGCGGGTAGGCGCCCGGAGGCAGCATGAATCGCAATTCTCTCATTTCGGTTTCGGGCGTTTCGATTTCGGGGTTGGTTGCCGCAGCCGTGGCGGCGTTTTCGGGCGCGGCCGCATGTGAAAGCGACGAGACCTCGTCG
>SYFR01000328.1 GCA_005800325.1 Myxococcales bacterium
ACGCCGCGCCCGGACACGTTGGTGATCGCCTCGGCGGTCGAGAACCCTGGCAGAAAGATGAGCTCCGAGACCTCGGCCTCGCTCATGGCCCTGGCGGCGTCTTCGCCCACGAGCCCCTTCTCGATCGCCTTTTCCTTGATGCGCTCGGCGTCGAGGCCCTTGCCGTCGTCCGACATCTCGATGTGGACGTTGCCGCCCTCGTGGTAGGCGACCAGGCGGAGCCGCCCGCACGCGGGCTTGTTCGCGCGAACGCGCTCCTCGGGCAGCTCGATCCCGTGGTCGACGGCGTTGCGCACGAGGTGCGTGAACGGATCTCTCAGCGCCTCGATGAGCGTGCGATCGAGCTCGGTGTCCTTGCCCTCCATCGCGACCTCCACGTCCTTGCCGGACTGGACCGCGAGATCGCGCACGACGCGCGGGACCTTGTTCCACAGGTGGCCGATGGGCTGCAGGCGCGTCTCCATCACGCGCTCTTGCAGATCGGTGGTGATCTGATTGAGACGCTGCGAGACGTGAGACAGCGGCGGATCCGGAGCGCGCGCGGCCAGCTGCAGGATCTGATTGCGGGCCAGCACGAGCTCCCCGACGAGGTTCATCAGGCTATCGAGCACGCGCACATCGACGCGGATGCTCGTCTCCGCGACCGCGGCGCTGACGTCGCCCTCGGCCGGCGGGAGGGTCGCGCGAGGCGGCGACGGGGTCGATGGCGCGACGGGCGCGAGCGCTGTGCCGATCGATGGCGGCACCGAATGGGTGAGCGAGGAGGCGAGCGCGGAGCCGAACGACGAAGGCGCAGGCTCGGCCGCTGAGTGGCGACCCGTCGACGGCGTCGCTGTGACGCGCCGGTCGAGTCTCACGAGCTCTTGCACGATGGGCAGCACGTCGAGCTCGCCCTCACCGGCGTGCTCCGCGACGTGGCCGACGAGCGCGCGGAGCGTGTCCACCATGTGCAAGAGGCCGGAGGCCACCTCCTTCGTTGCGAGCGCGCTGCCGTCACGGACGTGGCCGAGCAGGCTCTCCCCCGCGTGCGCGACGTCCTCGATCGCCGAGAATCCCAGGCACCCCGCGGTGCCCTTGATCGTGTGGACGGCGCGAAAGATCGCCCCCACGGTCGCTTGCGAGCCCGGGCTCTTCTCGAGAGCGAGCAGCTCCCGATCCACGAGGTCGAGGCCTTCGACGCTCTCCACCACGAACTCGCGGATGACCTCGTCCGCGTCGCTCACTCGCATGCCCCCATCTTCGTGCCCCCGCGCTCCATCGAGACCGCGGGGAACGGCCACATAGGCGCCGCGGGACGGCGCGCAAGCCTCCGCGTTGCGTTCGCTCCGGCTGCCTTCGGCGCAACGGCTCGCCCGCCGCGCGCGGGGCGCCTCACCTTCGGCGGGCGAAGGCCTACTCGGCCGGCGAAGGCCTACTCAGCCGGCGAAGGCGTCGTCTCAGCGCCGCTCGAGCCGCCCGTGAACAGCGACCGGCCGCGCGCCGCGAGCCACGCCTTGAGCGACTCGAGCGCTACGTAGAACACCGGCACGACGAGCAGCGACAAGAGCGTCGAGCTCACGACGCCCCCGATGACCGCGATCGCCATCGGCGCGCGAAACTCGCTGCCCTCCCCCCGGCCGAGCGCGGTCGGCAGCATGCCGAGCACCATCGCGGCGCTCGTCATGAGGATGGGCCGCAGGCGCTCGGGGCCCGCGGCGAGCACGGCGTCGAGCGGCGACTCGCCCTCTTCGCGCACGCGCACGATGGCGCGATCGATGAGCAGGATGGCGTTCTTCGTCACGAGTCCCATGAGCAGGATGATGCCGATGATGGCGCCCATGGCGAGCGAGGTGCCCGCGAGAAAGAGCCCCATGATGGCGCCGACGAGCGCGAGCGGCAGCGTCACCATGATGGTGACCGGATGCAGGAACGACTCGAACTGCGAGGCGAGCACGATGTAGATGAAGACGACGCCGAGGAGCAGCGCGAGCCCCATGTTCTCGTTGGTCTCGCCCATCATGCGGATCTGCCCGTCGTAGAAGACGCCGGCGCCGTCGGGCCGGTGCATCTTGTCGATGCGCGGGCCGATCTCCGCGACGATGTCGCCGAGCGGGCGCCCCTTCGGCGTCGCCCAGAGCTGGATCTGCCGCGCGCGCCCCTCGCGCTCGATCACCTGGGGCCCCGCCGCACGCGAGAGCTTCGCGACGTCGGCGAGCTTCACGGAGCCCTTCGGCCCGTTCAGGGTCAGCGCGAGCAGGGCCGCCTCCGACGCGCGGTCGCTCTTGGCGAGCCGCACCTTGATGGGCACCTCGTCGTCGCCGAGGCGGAGCTTGCCGGCCTCTTCGCCCTCGAGCGCGTTGCGTACCGCGAGCGCGGCGGCCGCGACCGGGAGCCCGAGGTCGGCCATCTTCTGGCGATCGAGCTCGACGGCGAGCTCGGGCCGCCCCGGCGAGTATTTCATGCGCACGTCGGCGACCCCGGGCGTCGTCTCGAGGATCTTCGCGAGCTCCTGCGCCATCGGCACGACGTCGTCGTAGGACTTGCC
Source organism: Myxococcales bacterium (assembly GCA_005800325.1). Classification (GTDB taxonomy): domain Bacteria; phylum Myxococcota_A; class Polyangia; order Polyangiales; family Polyangiaceae; genus SYFR01. The sequence continues at coordinate 2,525 of SYFR01000328.1, forward strand.
GCGCACGGCGATCATGATCGGCGCCTCGGCGGCGGCGCCCTCGACGAACGGCGGATCCGCGATCGACACTTCCACGTCGGGGATGAGCTTCGTGGCCTCGCGCGCGGCGTCCTTGATGACCTCGAGCGGCACCGTGCGCTCGTGCTTCCTGGTCGTCAAGACGCGGTAGGACACACGGCTCGAGTCGCCGCTCGGGCCGAGGATGGCGTAGACGTTTCTCACCTCGGGGTGCGCGCGCAGCTTCTCTTCCACGACGCGCGAGTGCTCCGCGGTCGTGCCGAGCGCGGTGCCCGCCGGCAGCTCGAGCTCGACCAAGAACTGCCCGCGGTCCTCCGCGTTGACGAAGTCCGAGCCGGCGAGCTTGGCGAGCACCGCCATGACGACGAGGCTCGAGACCGCCAGGGCAAGGACGAGCAACTTGTGGCCGAGCGACCACTTGAGCAGCGCAAAGTAGGCGGCATCGAGCGCGTCGAAGAAGCGGCGAAATGGCCGTTTGATGCGAAAAAACCGGTCTTTTTCTCCGAGGCGCCTCGAGAAGCGCGACGAGAGCATCGGATCGAGCGTGAAGGCGACGAACATCGACAGCGCGACGGCGACCGAGATGGTGATCCCGAACTGCCGAAAGAACTGCCCCACCATGCCCTTCACGAACGCGACGGGGAGAAAGACGGCGATGATCGTGAGGGTCGTCGCGAGCACGCTGAGGGCGATCTCTTGCGTGCCGTCGAGCGCGGCAGCTCGCGGCTCTTTGCCCATCTCGAGGTGCTTGAAGATGTTCTCGCGCACGACGACCGCGTCGTCGATGAGCAGGCCGATCGCGAGCGACAGCCCGAGCAGCGTCATCATGTTCAGCGAGTAGCCGAGCACGTACATGAAGAAGAACGTGCCGATGACGCTGGTCGGTAGCGCGACCGCGCTGATCAAGGTCGAGCGCAGATCGAGCATGAACAAGAGGATGATGAGGATGGCCATCGCGCCGCCGAACACGATGGCGATCTCCACCTCGTGGAGGTTCTCGCGGATGAGGCGCGACTGGTCGACGACGCTCGCGATCGAGAGCTCCGCTGGCAGCGAGTCTTCGAGCTCGCCGAGCTTCGCCTTCACGAGGTCGGCCACCTCGACGGTGTTCTGCCCGGACTGCTTCTGCACCTCGAACGAGACGGTGTCGGCGCCGTTGCTGCGCACGATCGTGAGCCGATCGGCGAAGCCGTCCTCGACCTTTGCCACGTCGCGCAGGCGCACCGCCGAGCCGTCCGCCGCGGTCGCGACGATGAGGTCGCGCACCGCCTCGACGCTAGGAAGGTCGCCGGTCGTGCGGACGCTGACCTCGCGCGCGCCCTCATCGAAGCGCCCCGCCGGCACGTTGAGGTTCGCGGCTCGAAGGCGCGCCACCACGCCGGGGGCGTCGAGCCGCAGCGCGTCCATGCGCTCGCGGTCGAGCAGCACGCGGATCTCGCGCTTGGTGCCGCCCTTCACGTCCACGAACGCGACGCCCGGCAGCTGCTCGAGCGCCGGCTTGATGACGTCGTCGGCGTAGCGTCGCGCGTCCGAGAGCGAGCGCGTGCTAGCGAGCGTGTAGGTCATGATCGGCGCCGCGGACACGTCGAGGCGGCTCATCGCGGGCTCGAGCACGTCACGCGGCAAGCGCGCGCGGATCCCGGCGACGCGCTCGCGCACCTGCGTCGCGGCGTCGGAGATGTCGACGCCGAGCTTGAAGATGACGAGCGTCGTCGACAGACCTTCGCGCGAGTAGCTGCGCACGCGATCGATGCCGTTGAGGCCGATGACCGCGTCCTCGACGGGTTTGGTCACCAGCGACTCGACCTCGGCGGGGCCCGCGCCCGGATACGGCACGTTGACCGCGACGACCGGGAACGAGACGTCGGGGAAGAGATCCGTGCCGAGTCCCTTCAAGCCGACGAAGCCGAGGACGAGCAGGCCCAAGGCCAGCATCGTCGTGAAGACCGGCCTACGAATCGCGATGGCCGCGAGGTTCACGGCGTCTCCGCTGCCGGCGCGGCTTGCGAGGCAGGCGAGGCAGGCGAGGCAGGCTGCTCTGCCGCGGTCACCACGGTGCCATCGGCGAGCTCGGCCGGGGGCGCGAGGACGACCCGCGCGAGCTTGTCGAGGCCGCCCTGCACGAACAAGGTGCCGCTCGCGTCGCGCGCGAAGCGAACGCGGACGAGCTTGGCCTTGCCGTCGACGACGACGACCACTTCGTCTTGCGAGCCGGGGCGAAGCGCGCTGCCGGGGATGGCGAGCGCGTCGACCGCGTCCTTCGTCGTGATCGTCGCGCGCACGAACTCGCCCGAGCGAAGCCTCCGCGCACCGTCGAGCTCGGCGTTGTCGAGCACCGCCTCGATGGGCACACGGCGCGTCGCGGGCTCGACCGACGGCAGCACCGCCGTCACCGTCGCCACGTGGCCGCCCTCGAGCCGCGCCTCGGCGCCGACGACGACGAGCTCGGCGTCCGCCTCGCCGATGGTGCCCACGAGACGCAAGGCGCTGGCATTTTGCAGGTGAAATACGGGCACGCCCGCGACGACGAGGGCGCCGGGGGTCGTCGGCGCACGCGTCACCGTCCCGGCGAACGGCGCGCGCATCGTGTAGTTCTGCAAGAGCGCACCGGTGAGCGCGAGCTGCGCGCGTGCCGCCTCTACCTGCGCCTGCGCGAGCGAGAGCTGAGACGCGGCGGCGGTCGCGTGGGCCTCGGCCGCGGCGCCGCGCTGAAAGAGGAGCCGCGTGCGCTTGTCGCTGTCTTGCGCCATGAGGAGCTGCGCCTCGGCGGCCTTTTGCTGCGCGCCCGCCGCGCGGGACTGCGCCGCCGTCTCGGTCGCGTCGAGCGTCGCGAGCGGCTTGCCCTTCTCGATCGCGTCGCCGACCTTGACGAAGACGGCGCTCAGCGTGCCCGTGGCCTTGAAGGCGAGATCGGCGTCGAGCGACGCGTGCACGGTGCCCTCGAGCGCCACGGTGGGCGTGTAGCTGCGCGCTTCGGGGAGCACGACCTTCACCGAGAGTGGAGCGCCGGCGACGGACTTCGCGGCGTCGGCGGTCCGGGCGCGCTCGGTCGTGATCGCGGCCTGTTTCTTCAGCGCGACCTGCACGCGGACGCCGAGCGGCACGAGGACGAGCAGGGCCGCGCCGAGGCCGAGCCACTTCATGTACGGCGAGACGCGAGGCTCGACGCGATGCTCGGCCGAGGGCGCGTGCCCGGGCTGCCAAGCCGGATCGGCCGAGGTGTCGCCATGCGAAGGCGCGTGCTCGGGATGCCAAGCCGGGCCACCCGAGGTGTCGCCATGCGAAGGCGTGTGCTCGTGCGTGATGCGCCGGGGCGCGGGGGCGCCGCGCTCCTCGAGGGGACGAATGGGATGTGCTGGATGGGACATGACTAACCTCGTAGGGCGGCGTGCCGGCTCGCCCGTCTCGTCTTCGCGGCCACCGGCTCTTCCCCTGCGGGTCCCCTCGGCTTCGTCGGTGATTGACCGCGCTTCGTGGCACGCTCGCGCGCGGCGAGGCCCTCGACGAACGTCGCCTGAAACTGTGACAGCCACCGCGCGAGGTCCGGCTTTTTCTCGAGGCGCACGAGCTCACGCGCGAGCCGGTCGTACGCGCCGCCGATCGCCATGCTGGTGATCGCGATGTCGAGCTCCGCCCGATAGAATCCGCGCTCGACGCCGTACTCGAGCCAGCGCGCGATGCTCTCCCGCGCGACGGTGGCGAACGCATCGACGAGGTAGGCGAAGCGGCCGCACATCCCGACCGAGAGCACGAGCCGCAGGATCGGTCGATGCTGCCAGACGTACTCGAACGCGCGCAGATCGGTCTCGAGCCAGTGTGCCCGCAGCGCCTCGAGCCCCCAGTCGAGCGACGAGGACGGAGTGACGGCGCCGATGAACTCCCCGAGCCCAGCGAACGCGGACTCGCAGAGCGCGAGAAACGCCGCCTCTTTGCTCTCGAAGTGGAGGTAGAACGCGCCCTTCGAGCGACCGGCGCGCGAGGTGATCGCCTCGACGGTGGCGCGCTCCACGCCGTGCTCGTCGAACTCGATGAGCGCCGCGGCGAGCAAATCGGCGCGCGCGGTCTTGTCGGGAGGGCGCGCCATTATTGACCGACGAGTCAATAACGACCGGCACGCGATCCGTCAACGGACTTCGACGCGTCACCCCGCGTTTTCGGGCCGCCGTTGGTGCACGGACGGCCAGGCCGAGCGCCATCGCGCTGTCAGCGCACACCCATTCGCGCTAGTGCCCCGTGCGCGCCCATGTCGCAGAACCTCTCCGCAGATCTCGCCTCGCTGCGGATCGATCGAAAGCCGCGCGCGCGCCGCCGTTGGCCGGTCGTGGCCGCCGGAACGCTCGCGCTCACGGTCGCGGCGGGGCTCGCGCTCGTCAAGGGGCGCGCCTTCGTCGAGGCGCGGCTCTTCAAGCTCGAGGTGGCGGTGACGGAGATCGCCTCGATCGCACCCTCGCAAGCGGACGTCGAGCTCACGGCCACCGGCTACGTCATCGCGCAGAGCACGGCGAAGGTGGCCGCCAAGGTCGTCGGCCGCATCGTGAAGGTGGGCGTGACCGAGGGCGCCGCGGTGAAGGCGGGCGCGACGCTGTTCGAGCTCGATCCCGACGATCAGGCGGCGGCCGTCGCCGCAGCGCGCGCGCGGCAAGCCGCGGCCGGGGCGCGGATCGCGACCGCGATCGCCAACCGGCTGGAGATCACGCTCGAGCACGATCGCGAGAAGGCCCTCGTCGAGCAAGGTGCCGCCGCGCGCGCGAACCTCGAGACGCTGGCAGCGCGGCAGAAGGCGCTCTCGGCGCAGATCAGCGCGGCTCAGGCCGAAGCGAACGCCGCCGCCGCCGAGGTCACGAGCCTCACGACCGGGCTCAAGAATCTGCGCATCGCGGCGCCGATCGACGGCACCGCCGTGTCGAAGCCCGCCGGCCTCGGCGACGTCGCGACCCCTGGCGCGCCGCTCGTAGAGCTCGCGGATTTCAGCTCGCTGCTGGTCGAGGTCGACGTGCCCGAGGCGCGGCTGTCGCGCATCAAGCCGAGCGCGCCGTGCAGCATCTCGCTCGATGCCTTCGGGACCGAGCGCTTCGCCGGCGACGTGGCCGAGCTCGGCGCGCGGCTCAATCGCTCGAAGGCCACGCTCGTCGTGAAGGTCCGCTTCCGAAGCCCGCCGCCGACGCTGCGTCCCGAGATGAGCGCGCGCGTGAGCTTCCTCGAGAAGGAGCTCGACGAGGCGAAGCTCAAGGCCCCGGAGAAGATCGTGGTGCCGAGCACCGCCCTCGTCGACAAGCACGGCGAGAAGGCCGTGTTCGTGGTCGAGGACGGCAAGGTCCGCCTCGTGCCGGTCCGCGTCGGTGCGCCGTTCGGCAGCGGCTTCGAGCTCGAGAGCGGACCGCCACCCAAGACACGAGTCGTGAAGGATCCGCCTAAGGAGCTCGTCGACGGGCAAGCCGTCGCCGAGACGGGCGTGAGCTGAGGCCGCGAGCCGAGGGCGCAATGCGTCTTCGAGCGACCGAGTTTGAGAGTTCGAGAGACCGTATTCGAGAGACCGTATTCGAGAGGCCCTGTTCGAGAGGCCCTGTTCGAGAGGCCCTGTTCGAGACACCGTATTCGAGAGGATGGTAGACGCGTGGCAGAGAACGCTGGGCAAGACGAGCCGCTGATTCGACTTCGCGGGATCACGAAGGAGTTCACGCGCGGCGGCGAGACGCTGCGGGTGCTCGAGAACCTCGATCTCGACGTGGCGCGCGGCTCGTTCGAGGCCCTGATGGGGCCGAGCGGCAGCGGCAAGTCGACGCTGTTGAACCTGATCGCCGGGCTCGACGCGCCGACGGCGGGCACCATCGAGATCGACGCCAAGCGCATCGATCAGATGGGCGAAGGCAAGCTCGCCACCTGGCGCAGCAACCACATCGGCTTCGTGTTCCAGTCGTACAACCTCCTGCCCGTGCTGACCGCGGCCGAGAACGTCGAGCTGCCGCTGCTCCTCGCGCCGGTCGCGGCGAGCGAGCGCCGAGCGCGCGCCCAGACCGCCCTGCGCGTCGTCGGCCTCGAGGACCGCACGGCGCACTACCCGCGCCAGCTCTCCGGCGG
>SYFR01000329.1 GCA_005800325.1 Myxococcales bacterium
GCGTTCGCGATCCCTTGGCCGAGCGGCCCCGTCGTGGTCTCGACGCCGGGGGTGACGCCGTACTCGGGGTGACCGGGCGTCTTGCTGCCCCACTGCCGAAAGGCCTTCAGATCGTCGAGCGAGACGTCGTAGCCCGAGAGGTGCAAGAGCCCATAGAGCAGCATCGACGCATGCCCGCACGACAGGACGAAGCGGTCGCGGTTCGGCCAGCTCGGCTGCTCAGGATCGAAGCGCAGCTCCTGCCAGAGCTCGAAGGCGATCGAGGCGAGGCCCATCGGCGCGCCCGGGTGTCCGCTGTTCGCCTTCTCGACGCCGTCGACGGCGAGCATCTGGAGGGTCTTGACCGCAGTCGCTACGAGCTCTGGATCCACGTGCGCCATGGCGCTCCCGTACGCGAGAACCCGCGCGAGGGAAAGGGGGGCTCGGGGAAGGTCGACGCGCTCCGCCGAGGCGCACGTCGCTAGAGCGGGAGCGCGCTCGCGATGCGACCCTGACGCGGGCCAAACGCGGCGCTCCGCGACGCGATCTCAGTAGTGGTAGCTCAGCTCGTACGCTTGACAGGTGGCGTCGTCGGCGCCCGGCAAGTCGACGCGGATGTAGACGTACGCGTGCTCGTCGAGGCTGCCGACGCAGTCGAGGTCATCGAACAGGACGCCGCTCGTGCCGCAACAACCGGCCCGGTTCTCGGGGCTCGTGTCGGGCTGCGTGCCCGCCGGGCACGTGAACTTCGTTTCCCCGGTGGTGCACTCGACATATTTGCAGAGCCGCATGCCCTTGCCGGTGGGTGAGAGCGTGCGGCCCGGATCGACCGAGCAACTGAAGCTGTCGTCGCCGGTATAGGTAAACCAGTCGACGTCGCCCTTCGAGAGCTTGCCGGCGACCTTGCCGCCGTCGGAGTCGCAGTCCGGCAGGCTCGGCATCTTGAGAACGTGGGCCGTCGACTCGGACTGATTCGGCTCGCCGACGCCCACGTCGTTGCACGAGGGCCCCGACCCCGAGGAGCTCGCGGTCGCCGTCGTGGCGCCGCCCGTGCCCGTGCTCGTACCCGTCACGCTCGCGCTCACCGTCGCGCCGGTCGTCGCGCTGGTCGTGCCGGTGCTGGACGTCGAGGTCACCGCGGCGCCGCCTGCTCCCGTGAGGATCGCGCCTCCGTCGTCTCCTGCGGGCGCGGTCTCCTCGGAGCACGCGAACGCAGCGACGGCGACGCACGGAACGAACGCCATCCAGCGCCAAACCAAGCGCGTGTCGAGTCCCATGGCGCGAGCCTAACCCTGCGGTCCTCGCGAATCGACGCCAAACAAGGCGGCCCGTGCACACCGCGGGGGACACGGCTCGCGCGCTCCGCGAGAGAGCCTTGCGCGCGGCGCACTTGCCGTGGTCTTGTCCTGCGCCCGCCGTTTGAGCGAGAAGGAGCCGTGTCGCAGGCGACGACAAGAGAGGCCGGGTCGGGGCGCGCCGCTCTCATGGTGTCGCTCGGCATCGTGTTGTCGCGCCTCGTCGGCCTCGTGCGCCAGCGGGTCACGGCCCACTATTTCGGCACGAGCGCCGTCGGCGACGTCATCGCCGCGAGCTTTCGCATCGGCAACGTCGCCCAGAATCTCTTCGGCGAGGGCACGCTGAGCTCGAGCTTCATCCCGGTCTATTCGCGCCTACGCGCCGAAGGCCGCACCGAAGAGGCACGCGAGCTCGCGCTGGCTTCGCTCGGGTTGCTCGCGCTCGTCATCGTCGTCGTCTCCGCGCTCGGAGCCGCGCTCGCGCCGTGGGTCAGCCTCGCGGTCGCCGCGGGATTCAGCGGCCCGGAGCGCGCCCTCACCGCCGAGCTCGTGCGCGTCTTGTTTCCGATGACGGGCCTGCTCGTCCTCGGCGCGTGGGCGCTCGGCGTGCTGAACTCGCACCGCGACTTCTTTCTTTCGTACGCGGCGCCGGTCGCGTGGAGTGCAGCTCAGATCGCAGCGCTCGTGCTCGCCGGCAGCGCTCTCGGTCTGCGCGGCGGTGCCCTCGCTCACGTGCTCGCGCTGGGCGCGCTCGTGGGGGCGCTCTTTCAGCTGCTCTTCTTGATGGCGCGCGCGAGGCGCTACCTCGGCACGCTCACGCCCACGCTGAAGCGTCACCTCGCCCCCGTGCGCGAGGCGGCGGCGAGGCTCCCGGCGGCGCTCGTCGGGCGCGGCGTCGTCCAGCTCTCGGGGCTCGTCGACACGCTGCTCGTGAGCTTCCTCGGGGCGGGCGCGACGGCGTCGTTCGCGTACGCGCAGATGATCTACCTCCTGCCGATGAGCGTGCTCGGCACCGGCGAAGCGGCCGCAGCGCTGCCGGAGATGGCGAGCGACACCGCCGAGGCCAACCGCAACGAGCGGGCCCGTCGCATTCGCGCGCGGCTCGGAGCGTCGCTCACGCGCACGGTCACTCTCGCCATCCCGGCGGTCGTCGTGTTGTGCGGCTTCGGCGAGGAGCTCGTCGTCGTGCTGCTGCGAACGGGCGCGTTCGACCGAGACTCGACGTCGCGCGTCGCCGGCGCGCTCGCCGTCTACGGCACCGCGCTCATCGGCAACGCCAGCGGGAGGCTCTTGGCGACGGCGTGCTTCGCGCTCGGAGACACGCGCGGCCCGGCGCGCTGCGCGACGGCGCGGATCGCCGCGAGCACGGGCCTGTCGCTCCTCTTGATGCGGCCCTTCGGCGTGCCCGGTGTCGTCGCCGGTGCGGCCGTCGCCGCGTGGCTCGAGACGGGGCTCTTGGCCGCGCGGCTCAAGACCGCGCTCGGGGAGCTCGAGCTCGCGTCGCTGCCCGTGGCACGGTGGACCGCGCTCGGCGTCCTCACGGCGCTGCCGCCATCCGGGGCTTGCTACGTGCTCGCGAGCCGCACGCACGAGCCGCTCATCGCCCTCACGGTGCTCGCCCTCGCGGCCGCGGCGTTCGTCGCGGCGGCCCTCGGCTTGGGCCTCGCCTCGAGGCGGGGGATCCACGGTGCCATGGCGCCGCGGCCCGAGACCGGCTCACGAACTGACTAGAACGTGTTCTACGCGCGCGCTGTCGGGCGCTCACGGCCACCGTGCCACGCGCCGAGGCCCGCTAGCGCAAGGACGAACGCGGCCACGGCGAAGAGCTGCGAGAGCGCCAGGTAGCGAACGAGGAGCTGAGCGACGCCGAGGCCGGCGCCCCATCCGGCGAGCTCGGCGCCCACGGCCCAGCCGACAGCATGCGGGCTGCGCTCCGCGACGAGGCGCAGCGCAAGAGTCGACGGCGCCGACGCGAGCGCGGCGACGAGCACGGTGAGCGCGCACCCGACGGCGAGGCCGAGGTGCGACGGCGAGAGCATGGCGAGGAGCTGCGGCGCTCCGAAGCCGAGGAGCCCGAGCCCAGCCGCGCCCACGACGCCGGCCAGGCACAAGGACCGCGCAAGACGCTCGCGCGCGGCGACGTCCGCCGCGAGACGTCCGGTGCCGGAGCCGAGGACGGTGAGCGGAATGACGAGCGCCCAGGACGCCCCCGGCGAGCCGAAGAGCCGCAGCGCGTGCTCCGAGATCGGCACGAGCGCGAGGCCGGAGGCGAGGCCGAAGAGGGGCATTGCGATGCGCCACGTCGTCCGCGGGGCGCTTTCGCGACCGCCGTGGATCGGCAGGAGCAACGCGAGCAGCACCAAGACGAGGGCGAGCGCCGCGCCGAGAGCGGTCGTTGCAAGCTCCGGAGCCACGCTCGCGGGCTCGCGGTCGCCCGCGGCCTCGGCGTGCTTGCCCGAGGTGCTCTTTCCCGAGGTGCCGCTGCCGGTGCTGCTGCCCGAGGCCCGATCGCCCGAGGCCCGATCGCCCGAGGCCCGATCGCCCGAGGCCCGATCGCCCGAGGCCCGATCGCCCGAGGCCCGATCGCCCGAGGCGTCGTTGCTCGCAGCGTCACGCGCACCGCGCTTCTTCCGAGGCTCGCTCGCCAGCGTACGCAGCGCCTTGACCTCGGCGCGCGCCGCGGAAACCACGGCACGCACGCGCACCTGGCTCCGCACCTGGCGTTCGTCGGTCATGACGCCCGACGCGGCGATTTGCGCGAGCCGCTCGTCGTGTGCGCGCTCCTTCTCGTCGCGGTTGCGGTCGCCGCGGCGGAGCTCCGCGCTCGGCAGCTCGACCGTGAGGCCCTTGCGCCGACACTCCTTCGTCAAGCGCTCGCGCTCGGGTGCACCGAACTTGCCGTGACGGAACACGACGGCGGCAGCACCGTCCGCCTCGCGCTCGCTGCACACGACGACGCGCTCGCCGAGACCGTCGAGGCCGCCGGCAGCAGCGCCCAGCGTCGCGAGCAGCACATCGAGGCGCTCCTTCGGTGTGCGGACGAGCAAGATCCCACGCGGCTCCTCGAGCACCGCGAGGTAGCCGCGCAGCGCCTCGACGGTGACGAGCCTCTCGGGCGCGAGCAAGAACCGCGGCGCCGCCTGCTCGAACGCGCTCGCACCCGCGACGACGACGTACGGATATTTCTCCGCATGCTCGGCGAGGTCGCGCCCGTCTCCCACTGTGAATCGCGCCGCGCTGCCTGGCTGCAAGAGCCCGCCCGTCTCGCGATGGTAGCGCCACGCGAGGAGCGACAACATCTCATGGCTCGGCTCGATCGCGTCGACCCGCTCGAAGCCTTCGGCGAGCGCGACACCCACCTCGCGAGCGCCGCCGGAGGCGACGACGAGCAGCGCCCGACCGCGACGGTCGTCGAGCGCGTGCACGAGATCCGTCGTCGCCCAGGGTGCCTTGCCCTTGCCCGCCGTCAGGAGCGCAGTCGGCTCGAGCTGGTCGACGGTGAACTCGAGGTTCTGCTGCTTGATCGGATCGACCGCGATGACGCCGAGCGGCGACCAGATCGCGTGGCCGACGCGGCCGCGGCGCATTGCGTCCGTGCGCACGCGCAGCCATGGAACGCGCAGATCTCCGGCGAGGAGCACCGCGAGCGCCAAGGGCAGGGTGACGAGCCCGAAGCCGCGTGGACGCTCGTCACGCGCCGAGCGAGCGAAGGAGATCGCGGCGGCCGCGAGCACGAGCCCGAGCACGAGGAGGCTACGCGGCGCGCCGAGCTTCATGAAGAGGGGCACCGCGAGCGCGCCCACTGCGCCGCCCGCGCCGAAACTAAACCCCACGCGTCCGAGCCCGTCGCGCAGCGCACGCGTGGCGAGCGCGAGCGCAGCGGCAGCGCCGCCGGACGTCGCCACGAACGCCGCGAAGGGGAGCCACACCGCCCACGAGGGAGCGTCCTTCTTGCCGAGCACCTGGCTCACCCACACGAGCGCGACCGCTGCCGCTGCAGAGGCCGCGCCTGCCACGAGCGA
>SYFR01000036.1 GCA_005800325.1 Myxococcales bacterium
CTGGCCGCGCAGCGGGTTGAGGCCGGAGCCGTACCGCCCGACGTGGCCCGTGAGGAGCGCGAGGTTGATGAGCGACAGGACGTTGTCGACGGCGTTGTGGTGTTCGGTGATCCCGAGCGTCCAGCAAATCTGGGCGCGATCGGCGCGGGCGAAGTCGAGCGCCATCCTGCGAATCAGCTCGGCATCAACGCGCGTGTCTCTTGAGACGCGGGCGAGGTCGTAGTCCGCCAGGCTCGCGCGATAGGCTTCGATGCCCGTCGTGGCATGGTCGATGAACGCGGGATTCTCGAGCCCCGCGTCGAGGATTGCCCGCGCGACGCCGTTCGCGAGCACGATGTCCGTGCCCACGTCCAGCTCGAGCCAGCCGTTCGCCCACTCGGCCGAGCTCGTACGGCGCGGATCGATCACGTAGAGGCGCGCGCCTCGATGGACGGCCTTGAGCACGTGATGAAAAAAGATGGGGTGGGTCTCGCGGGCGTTCGAGCCCCACAGCAGAATGACGTCCGCCTCTTCGACCTCCAGGTACGAGCTCGTGCCGCCCCCCGCTCCAAAAACCGTCGCCAGACCGACGACGCTCGGAGCGTGTCAGGTGCGGTTGCAGCTATCGATGTTGTTGCTGCCCACCGCGGCGCGCGCGAGCTTCATCGCCATGTAGTTCACTTCGTTCGTCGCCTTCGAGCAGCTGAACATGCCGAAGGTGTTCGGGCCGTGCCGATCGACCGAAGCCTTGATCCCCGACGCTGCGCGGTCGAGCGCCTCATCCCAGGTCGCGGGTCGCAGCACGCCCTCTTCGCGGACGAGGGGCTCGGTCAAACGAGGGAGTGGTCGTCGCATCGGAATACCTCGCGCGAAAGTCTACCAGCCCGCGCGCGCCGCCGGGAACGTTGCGAGCACTACGTGTCGAGGCGAATTCGGTCCTCGTGCGTGTAGACGTTGAAGCCGTCGTCACGGAGAAACGCGACCAGGGTCATGCCGAGACGCTCAGCGGCGCGGACGGCGAGGCTCGAGGGCGCCGACACCGCGCACAAGATCGGCACGCCCGCCATCGCGGCCTTCTGCACGAGCTCGAAGCTCAGGCGCCCCGACGCCAGCAAGATCCCGCGCGAAAAAGGCAGCGCGCGGTCGAGGAGCAGGCGGCCGATCACCTTGTCCATGGCGTTGTGGCGGCCGACGTCTTCGCGCATGAGCATGAGCGCTCCCTCGGCCGTGAAGGCGCCCGTCGCGTGGAGCCCGCCCGTGCGCTCGAACGTCGACTGCGCCGTTCGCAGTGCCGGCTGCAACTGAAGGAGCACGCGCTGCGGCACGATCGGACCCTTTGCTATCGGGGGTGAGGCGACCTCGATGTGATCGATCGACGCCTTGCCGCACATGCCGCAGCTCGACGTCGCGTAGAAGTTGCGCTTGAGCCGCTCGGCGTCGAAGGGGGCACGCAGGCGCACCGTGACGACGTTCTCCGGTCCGCCCACGACGGCGAGCTCGCGCGCTGGGTGGGGGTCGAGATCGTCGCGCGAGCGCACGAGGCCCTCGGTGAAGAGGAACCCCGCCGCGAGCTCGAGATCGTGCCCCGGGGTGCGCATCGTCACCGAGATCGACTCTGGCGCTTGCCCCGGCCCCTCGGCGCGGATCTCGAGCGGCTCTTCGACGGCGAGCTCGTCGCGATCCCGCGCGCTGACGGCGCCGCGCACCGCGAGCCGCAAGACGGAGGTGACCTCTTTCGATTGCATCTATGCGGTCACGCTAGCGTGGCGCATCAGGGATTCGCCACCAAAGAAACGCCGCGTTGGTGAGTCAATACCAGGCGCGAGGCGGCCAGGTCGCTCGCCCTCGCCCGAACGGGAGCTCGCGGCGCGCGAAAAGTGCACATTGCGGCGCACGCTCACACTGCGGCTGCGGCGCGTGCCAAGACGGCGGCCGCGTCTTCGTCGATGAGCTCGCCGTGACCGGGGATGATGCGCACGAGGCCCTTCGTAGTGGCCAATCGCTCGAGGTGGGCGCGGAGCGGCTTCTTCTTCGCGGTCCACTTGCAGAACGGGTGCACGCGAGGCGAGCCAGACGCGCCGAGCAGGCGGTACCCGAACCCGTAGAAGCCCGGCATGTGCGGCTGATTCATGAACGTGTCGTTGAAGACGAGCGTCACGCCGCGCTCGCTCTCCACGAGGAACACGCCCTCGCCCCACGTGCCGCCCTCCACGGCTTCGACCCGCACCGCCTCGTCGGGCGAGAGCGCATCGTAGTCGCCACTCACCTCGACGAGCTCGCGTACGCGCTCGATCGCTCGGGCCGGACACAAGACCCGCATTCGCGGATAGCGCTGTTTGAAGGCGTGGGCATCGAGCCGGTGCCACGCGTTCGGAACGATCAGCGTGCGCGGCTCGCCGAGAGCCTCGATCGTGCGCATCGCGGCCTCGTCGAGCGCGACCGCATTGTGCACCAGCAAGGTGCCGTCGCGGCGACGCACGACGACCATGCGGCGCGCGAGCGGCATCGGCATCTCGGGGATGACCCCGACTACGCTGAAGAGGTTCTCTTCGTGCTGCACGACCGGGCCGTGCCGAAGCACCGTCCACGGGCGAGGCAAGGCCGGCATGCGCCGACGCTACCACGCGAGCGAGTGCCGGGCGCCCGGTGCAGCGACGACAACGCCCTCCGCTTCGGGCGCCGTTTTTCTCGACGCGCGCGTGAAATCGCCGCCTTCGTAACGCGCTCTCCCGCCCACAATTCTTCTTGGCGTTTCGGAGAGAGCACATGAGTTGCGCCCGCTCGTCGGCGCGGCCGTGGCCGCCCTGCCGGTCACGAGGTAAGCGCCGAGACGATGAATTCTCCGGTCTGGCTCGTTCCGCTCGCAGCAGCGCTGCTCCTCGTCGCGTGCTGTGGGCGGACCGACAATCCGGCTGGACATGAGAGGGCCGCTGCTGTTCGCGAACTACGTCTCGCGGAACTACGGAGAGGTGCACGACGCCAATTGGCCGCACGGATGCGGCAGGGTCGGAGCCATTCGATGGGAAGTCTCGCCGGAGGGAAAGCTGACGCTCGCCTGCAATTGGGCCGACGGTCCGAACTTTACGTTCCTCAGGTTTCGATGGAACGCGGCGGAGGGCGAGCTGCAGCTCGACGACGTCGGGGTGAAGCCAGGGGGCTGAGTCATCGAACGAGGCGGCGGAGCGGCTCGACGTCGTGGCCAGCGACGGCGACTCGGCGATCAGCGACTTCTCGAGCGGCGTGGCGAGCGGGTGGAAGAACCACTTGACTGGTCAATAGGTCAAGGCCATGCTCGAGCATGGATAAGACCGAGCGAAAGATCGGTGCAAGCGAGCTAAAGGCAAAGTGCCTCCGTGTGCTCGACGAAGTCGCGGCAGAGGGACACGCCTACGTCATCACCAAGCGTGGCCGTCCGGTCGCGAGACTGACGCCAATCGCGGCGCCTGGCGGCACTCTTTGCGGCGCGTGGAAAGAACGCGGTCGCGTCGTCGGTGACATCGTCCATGGCGAATGGACCGACGAGTTCGAGGCGGCGCGGTGAAGTTCCTGCTCGATACGCATGTCTTGGTGTGGTGGCTCTTCGACGACCGCCGGTTGACCAAAGACCATCGCCGCTTGTTGGCCGCCTCGGAGAAGCGCGGCGAGCCCGTGGCGGTCAGTGCGATGTCGCTTTGGGAGATTGCCAAACTGGCGTCGCGGGGGCGCATCGATATCGATGGGCCAATCGATGAGTTACTCGATCAGGTAGAGTCGAGCTCGCGGCTAGCGGTCTTGCCCTTGAGCGCGCGCATCGCGACGGACAGCACGCGCCTCGGCGTGGCATTCCCCGCAGACCCCGTCGATCAACTGATTGCCGCCACCGCGCGTTGCCACGGTCTCATCCTGCTTACCCGCGATGAGAAGATCGCCGCGTCGGGCTCCGTCGCGGTTCGCTAGATCTCTTCACCCCTCGCGCCCGCCACTGCCGCGCGAACGCCGGGGGAACGCGCCGGCGGTTGAGCGGACAGGGTTGGCGGGCGGATTCAGGCGCTGCTGGACGAGTCGTCGCGAGTCTCGGAGCGCCTCCACCCGTACCCTTCGGCACCGATGCGAACCCCATTGGCCTTCAGGTGGCCGAGGGCGTCGCGCGCGCGTTCCGAACCGGTTTCTCTTTCCCACTGGCTCACCGTCGCCATGACGTTCAGGCAGAGACGGCCCGCCGCCGTCCTCCTTCGGGCGAGGATCGCCGAGCGGCTCGGTGCGCGCGGCCGCGCGGCCAACAGCTCCCTCGCGGAGCTCCGCGCCCGTCTGGCCCGTACCGAGGAGCGGATCGGAGCGCTCGTCTCCTTCGTGGCGAACGGAGACCACTCCGACTACGTCCGTTCCGCGCTGCGCGACTTCGAGAGCCAGGCGAGCGACCCCGCGGCGCAGATCGCGGAGCTCGAGCGAGAAGCCCAGCAACCCATTCACCTGCCGCGGGTCGAAGAGCTCGTCGAACGCGCCCTCGATCTCGAGCGCGTGGTGGCCGACGAGCCGCTCCTCGCTCGCGAGGCCCTCCGTCGCTACTTCGACGGCGGCCGCATCACCCTCGAGCCGGGCACCGACGGCGTGTACACCGCACGGGCACGCTTCTTCCCTCTGGTCTCGCTGGCCGCATCGTCGACGCGCATCCCCGACCCTCGACGACCTTCGGAACCACAAAGAACATCGCCCCCGGTGACCTCACCAGGGGCGTGCTCCAGACCTAGTCGCGCGGGGGCGCAACTCGACTTTCCGACCCAACAAATTCAGAGCGTTGCGGAGGTCTGGGTGCCGTTCGAGGAGTCGATCGCGATCGGTTGGTAGTGCTCAGGCGTCATCGGGGAGCGCGGCGTCGAGCCAGCCGGGGGTCGCTCCCTGACGCACCAGCCGACCGGAGCGCGCGACCGCGATGAGTCGCGGGGACGCCCATCGCGCCGTCGAGTCGTAGACGCGAACACGGCCGAAGATCGCGACGGCCCTGCTGCAGGTTCGCGACGCTCGCGTGATGGATCGCCCGGATCTCCCGTTCGGACGCGCCGTGACCGCCGGCCCGGGCGCGCTGGACGACGCGCGCGACGTTCTCGGCGATCGAATCCGTGGCGACGAAGTGCATCTCGGTCGCGAAGCCGTTCTTGCGCGCCAGCTCCGCCTGGTCGATCGCGGCCGTCGTTCGAAGCGTCGTCTCGACCGCGAACGACTCCCGCCGCTCGATGTGATCGAGGACGAAGCGCTCGCACTCCTTCGCGACGGCGCGGCGCACGTCGCGCGGGATGGCGCGGTAGCTGCCGAGGATCTGCGCGCAGCGGTCGTCGACGTTGAACGCGTCGATACCGAACGCCGTGACGGGGAAGTACCTCGTCTTGCCGCTTCCCGGAGGACCGGCGACGACGATCATGCGCGGGCGCGGCATCCTCGATCAGCCGGTCTCGAGTGTCGTGTCCGAGTCGGGGAGCATGTCGGGCGGGAGCTCGCGTGAGACGAGATCGCCGTTCGCGTCGATGATGCCGAGCCGCTCGAGGCGGACGCGCTCGGCGGCGATGCGCGCGGCGGCGAGCGCCATCACGCGGCGGTCCCACTCTTCCTCGTCCTCGGGGCGGTCGAGGTCGAGGTCGTCGAACGGGGCGCTCGGGATCGGGGAGACCGGCTCACTCGCGCGCGCGTGCATGATGAAAGGATGCCCCATTCGCGGTGGAACGGCCATCATCGGGTGCAGCATGAGAAGTCGCGCGCTCCGGCGCGGAGCTAGAGCGCACATGAAGCGCCACACTTGACCGCGTTCACCAGCTGCTGCCGCTTCTGGGCGGCCCGAACCCCCGCGGCGATGTCGTTCGGGAGCGCGACGACGTGGACCTCGACCTCCATCGCCGTGAGCGCGGCCTCTCTCCAGCCGCCGCGCAACCCACGGGCCGCGTCGTCGTCAGTGAGGACGAGCAGAAGTCGGGCGGCAACCCCAGCGGCGATCTGAGAGGGACCATTTGGCGCTCCTGGGCTACGTCAAAAAGGACCGGGTCGTCCATGAAGTGTACGGCCACGTCTGCGCTCTCGACGTAGTCCTCACTGCCCTCATCGTAAACCACTGGGGTCCAGCCAAATGTATCGACGAGCACGTCTGCAAACGCGCCCAACATGCCATGATCGACGAGTGCGTCTGCGTCGAGTGTTTCGCGAGGTACGCCGTACGCAATGAGAGCTTGGCCGCCCACTAGTGCCCAAGATGCGCCTACCAGCGCAGCAGCGCGGGCAAGGTCGAGCAACGCGCTGGTCACTACGGTTTCTGAAGTCATGCCGTCTTCCACTGGGCTGCGTCCAACTCGGACGGGTTCGGGTGAACCCATTCGCCCGAACACAACTCATCGTATGTCGGAGCCTCGGCGCTAGCACCAATCCCGAGGAGCGACCGGAATGCATTGAACGGGTAGAACCGTCGACTGAATCGAAACGTGAACTCGTTTAGGTACGCCTGAAGATGCTGCGGAGACACGCCGTGATGCTGCCGGCGTTCACCCTCAAGGGACCAGCCCGTTTTCAGGGTCATGGGACCAGGGGAAGTCGCTGCGATCGAGGCGAAGCACGCCGGAGGAGCCGCGCAGTGTCGAGGGCTCGGAGGCGCGTGCCAGCGCGGCTGTGTCGCCGGGTCGGCGGCGTCGTCCGATCGCAGGCTTCTTGCTGGACGGTGTGATCGGCGGCGGGTCGTCGTCGCGTAGCTTCGGTTTGAGCCGTGCTCGGTAGGACTCGCCCTCGACGACGAGGTCGTAGGCGTTGTGGATGAAGCGATCGAC
>SYFR01000330.1 GCA_005800325.1 Myxococcales bacterium
CGACGTCTCCCGCGCTCGAGGGCTTCTCGTCGTCGCCGATGGTGTCCTTGTTGCCGTAGCAGAGCTGGCCGGTGCCGACCACAACGGTCTCGTTAGTGATGACGTCTACATACGAATAATTCGCCGAACCCCAGCAGCGCACCTTGCCCGCGTCGGTCAGCGCGCACGTGTGGCGTACCCCTGCGGCGAGCTGCACGACCTTCGCGCCGACATCGACGTCTCCCGCACTCGAGGGCTTCTCGTCGTCGCCGATTCTGTTCTTGTTGCCGTAGCCGAGCTCGCCGTCGTAGCCAGTGCCCCAGCAGCGGACTTTCCCTGCGTCGGTCAGCGCGCACGTGTGGTGGGAGTCGTATCCTTCGAAGTAGCTTCGCTCACCGTTAGCGGCGAGCTGCACGACCTTGGCGCCGACATCGACGTCGCCCGCTGCGGAGGGCAGCTCGTTGTCGCCGATGGCGTCCTTGTTGCCGTAGCCGAGCGCGCCGTCATACCCGGAGCCCCAGCAGCGCACCTTGCCGGCGTCCGTCAGCGCGCACGTGTGGTTGAAGCCGGCGACTAGGCGACCTGCTGGCGCTCCGCCATCGCCACACTTGCCGCATCCGAAGCTCTCAACCGCTTGAACGCAGGTGCTGTCCCACTCGACGGTGCAGCAATAGGCGTCTTGCTTGCAAACGCACTGCTCAACGGTCTTGTCGCTGCAGCCAGGCGTCATGGCGGTATCGCAGCAGGCTTGTTGCCCGCCGCCGCCCGTGCCGCTGGCGGCCGTAGTCGTGCTGCTACCGCCCACGCCGCTCGTACTGGTGGTGGCATCGCTTCCCCCCATGCCGCTGGAGCTCGCCGTCGTGTCGCTGCCGCCCACGCCGCTGGCGGTCGTGGCGCTGGTGCTCGTCCGGCTGTCATCGGTCTCTTCGACGACAAATTCACATGCGGAGAGGGCCAGCAGGGCCGCGGCGAAGCCTAAGCGCAGGAAGGCCGCAGCGCCTCGGCGCGAGGACTGAATGACTTGGTTGTTTCTCATTAAATCACGTTGTGCTGTGCGGAGTGCGAACTACGGAGTGCGAACTACGGAGTGCGAACTGCGGAGTACGGATTGCGATATGCGGCGCGGCCTCGCCCTATTGGGCAAAGAACTCGCCCTTGGCCGGCGGCTCGGGTGCGCCGCGCGGCCACCAGACGCGCAGCCTGTAGGCACTATCGGACCACGTGAACCGCGCCTCGAGGTCGACGCCCTCGACGAAGCGCACCACGAGGCTCGTGACCTCCCCGCTGCGACTGAAGGCGAAGTCGTCGCCACGGCCACCGCCCTTGGCGACGGAAATGGTCTGCGGCGTGCCGCCGGTGTCGTTCTTGCCGCGGCACGAGACGCGCAGCCACTCGCGCACCATCTTGGTCTCGCAGTGGAGCCTCGAGGAGCCCCGCACCGCCACCTCCTTGGTGACCGCGTTCCATTCGTCGAGCTTGGGCACCGCCGAGCGTGCGCCAGGCGCCACGGCGGCCCCCGTCGCGCTGTCTGGCGTCGCCGTAACGGCGGCCTCGGCCGCGGCCGTCACGGTCGCCGTGGGCTTCTGCGCTGCAGCGGCTCTCTCGGCCGGCTTGCTCGTGCTCTCCTCGCTCGGCCTTTCGTCGCTTGCGCCTTGTTCGCATGCGGCGAGCGCCACGACGCACAGCCCTATTCTCACAAGCCTCATCTTCCCCCCGAGCGGGAGGCTCCCAGGATTTGCGTTGCCCGCGCCGGTGCGCTCTGGATGATGGCGCGGGGTCGCGCGGAGCGAGAGAAGCGTCATGATGGAGCTGCCTTTCGTCGGAAGTCGTCGCCATTGCCGCGATCGCCACATACGCGACGCGCGCGAACGAACTACTGGCCGTCGCCAGACAAGAAGCGGCGCCGGCGGCGGATCCGTCACGACCACCCAGGAACGATGTGTCGGGGCCGCAGGGCACTCTTAGCGAACGAGTTCCGGGCAGTCCGCGACTGTCACCGACCGTCGGGCGGCCGCACGTGGGCTGCTCGTCGGCGACGATGTGCTCGCGCGGCCCGCGCCTACTTCATCGCGACGGTCACGCCCGCTTTGCCGTGTACGCTCACGTGGCTCCAACCGCTGAAGCCGTTGAGCGCCAATGCGAGCTGCGCGACTTGCGGCAAGAGCCGACTCGCGGACGCGTCGCACTGAAGCTTGAGAAGCGAGACTTTTGCGGGAAAGCCGTAGCCGAGTCCGACCTCAGTCACGAGGAGACGAGTGCGCGGATCCCGGAGGACAAGCGCTGCCGTCAGGTTCATGCCCAGGTACGCGAACAGGAAGCCAGCCGCCCTGACGGCAGGCCACCCGAGCGCAAACGAAATGGCGAAGAACACGGCCAGATGGCAGACCGCGACGAAACTGGAGAGGGCGAATATTGGCAGGACCCTCCGGCCCGAAACGCGCTCGGACACGTCGAATCTAACGAACTCCGCGTTCGACTCGGGGACGAAGACCCAGGCGTTCTTGAGCGCCCTCAGGAGCAACGCGATGTAGGGCCAACCGAGGACGGCGATTCCTGCGACTGTGCCGCCCGCCGAAAACACCCGGGTCGTGGCGCCGATTTCGGTCCGACCGCCGATCACTCCCTCGCCTTTGACGATCGCCGCGCCGAGGGCGCGCCGAAGCTCGTCCGCAATTTCTGGCGCGAGGAGCTCCGCGATCGCCCCGCCAACGCCGCCCTCGTGGGACGGTGGAGCGGCGTGCGCAGTCGGCGTCGTTGGCGGCGGCATGGGCGGCGCCATGTACGGCTGGCTCGGTGGCGGGTAATTCGGATCGAGTGGCGGTTGGTGGCCCTGGAAACTCATGAGGGACCTCGAGTGTTCAGCTTCGTTGTTCGTGTCGCGTCAGTTGCCACAGTCGGTGGAGTCGGTGCCCGGGGCGCAAATTCTCGGCTCGTCACACGTTCCGTCGTTCGCATGGAGGCACGAATCGGCACGACCGGAGCGCTTCGGCTTGGGTGAGCCCACCGCCGGATGGCTCGCCCGACCGACGCCGCCGTCATCGACCGAGTCTGCGCCGAGCGTTCTCGTCGTACTCGAGTCGGCGGTCGAGACTGCTGCGGAGTTAATGAACCGCCGCACCTTTTTGTAGGTCTTCGGCAGCACGGAGAGCGCGAGGTATCCAACGACGAAGATCGGGAGGAGCGGCCAGAAGCGGCGGCCGCGCGCAAGCGTTCTCCCAATCATCCCCGCAGCGGCAGTCGTCGCCGATGTGTTGACGTTCAATTGTTCCCAGGTAGCGGGAGGATTGCTCTCGAACATGCGCATCACACCGCGGATGCTCTCGAGTTGCTCCCCGATCGAACCGTCCGAGCTGACTTCGAGCAGGACGGACTTCACTGGATAACCGTAGTCGACCGTCACCACCCAGCGGAGCGCGCCCTCGCCGAGCTTCCGCGCGCTGCGCAGAAGGAGATAGTTGTTCCCGAGATAGACCAGGAGTGCCACCCCCAGCCCCCCCAAAAAAAAGTCAGGGTCGGATGTCGCTGCTGCACCGACTACGACCAAGGCGGCGACGAGGGAAATCAGCAGCCAGATCACGAACGCCGGGAGAAGACGCATCGTGAGGAGTTTTTGCGCCATCGTCACGCGCAGGAACGCGGTGCGCTTGCGCGGGACGTACCGCCAGGTATCGCCGACGGCCGCGAGGAAGAGACGGAGCGCGAGGGGCCCGCCGAGCACGACCGACATCGCGACACCGGGACGACCGAGCGCGTCCATCCCCGGACCGAGGCGCTCACGCCCGCCGGCAAACTCGGACTCGAGCCAGATCGGCGGGGGGTCCTCGACGGCGGTCTCGCGCATCACGTCCGTGCACCACGGCAACACGATGTCCGACAAGAACTGTCCGGCGCGATAGGACTTCGAGGCTTCGCGGCGGCTCTCCGCGGCCTGGTTCATGAGCATGGTTGACGCATTCATCCTTGGGATACCCCGCCCCTTCGGAGACGCGTGGCATGGCGGACTCGTCACGCCCGACCGAGAAAATTGTTCCACAACGGAGCGCGACGGCGCGCTCGTGAGGCCTCGCTTCGTGGCGCTACCCGCTGCTTCCTCACGCCACGCGCATGAGGCAGACAGCCATGGCAGACCTGGGCCGGCGCCGCTGCTCCTGGGCCGGCGCCGCTGCTACGAGGTGAGCGAGTCGGACACGGTCGTGACGCCGATGCCGCCCGTGCCGCCCTCCGGGTGCACTCGTGTCCACGACGCGACAGGCGTCTCCGTCATCGAGCGTGGCAGTCCACTGGATCACGTCATCTGGCGGAATGAACTTGTCATTGCGCTCGGTGAATTCCGGCGAAGTGCAGACACGCCAGCCCGATGCGCATGCCGCGACGGCCTGTGCGAGCTTTTCCATCGTCGCCGTCTGACACACCGCGATGTCCGCGCGCCTCCGCTCGGCGGCGCCAAACTTCGGGGCGCCGTTGGCGCATCCCGCGGGCAGCGTGCACGCGCCGCCGGCGCACGCCTCGCTTGACTGGCAGGCCTTGCCGCACTCGCCGCAGTGCTCGTTGCTCGCCATGGTGTCGACGCCGACGCCTCCGCAGGCGACCTCGCGCTCGTCGCACATCTGGCCGGCCGCCCGCGCCCGCCCCGGCGCGCTCGGCTGCTGACTTGCCGTCAGTCGGCTGCTGACTTGCCGTCAGTCGGCTGCTGACTTGCCGTCAGTCGGCCTCAGCCTCAATCACATCCCGCCGCCGCCGGCGCCCGCCCCGCCGCACTTCTCGGTGCAGCTCGTGAGCGCGCATTCGCCGAGGGGCTGAGCGTACTGCGTAGCGATCGTCGGGCCGCCCGCCGCGTCGATCGCGGACTGGCAAGTCTCGGGCGTGTAGCAGTCGATCCCGCTGCAGCCCGTCTCTTGCGCGCACGCGATGATGTCGAGACATCCCTCTTGCTGGCAGCACGCGAGGGCCTCGGGCGCGCAGTTCTCGAGCACGCAGACCTCGCACGGGTCGTCCATGTCGACCGAACCGGGGCCGCACTGCTGGCCGCCGCCCGTCGAGCCGCCCGTCGAGCCGCCGGTCGTGCCGCCGCCCGTGGTCGTCGCGCTGCTCGTGGTGCCGCTCGTCTCGCCGGTCGTGCCGCCGCTCGTGTCGTCGCTGTCGCCTCCAACCGCGGTGCCGCCGCACGCCGCCAACGCCACTGCCACCACACCCAGGAAAACCCGAAGCTCTTGCATGACTCAGACTCCTTAAAGACGACCAGTCGGCCGGTTTCAACGACTATTTGCAACGAGCAGGCCACGCTCCTGACACGTAGCGTCGCGAGGAGACAATCCTGTTACATCAAGCACTTACGTGAACACCAGGCGACCGAGCCGTGGATCAACGAAGATCCGACGCCGTGTCAGCGTGGAGCACAAACAAACCAGTCGACCGGTTTTATGGTGACAGCCCGCCCCCGCTCTCCCGGCCGGTGCGCGCGGCCCAGGTTGGGTTGTCGACAGGACGGCCGTCGTCGTGGGCCGCTCGATGCTTCCGCCTCTTCGGGCGTGTCGAGCGGACGGCCGTCGCCGTGGGTCGCTCGATGCCTTCGCCCCATGCGCCGCGGCGAGACGAGAGGGATGCCGCCTTCGTGGGTCGCTCGATCCCCGCGCCTCATCGGCCGTGGCGAGATCTCCGTCGTTGCGAGGGACGCGGTGGACTACTCTTCGAGCAGATGCCGGCGCCGGTCATCGAGCTCGTGGTCGGCACCGAGGTGTGCGACGGAGTGACCCTCGTCCGTCCGCTCGGAAAGGGCGGCATGGGTAGCGTCTGGGTCGCGCGCCATCGTCGCCTCGACTGCGAGGTCGCCGTGAAGTTCGTCGCCGCCGAGCTCGTCGCCAAGGACGCCTCGGTGCTCGAGCGCTTCCATCGCGAGGCGCGGCTCGCGAGCCGCATCAAGAGCCCGCACGTCGTCAAGACGTTCGACCACGGCGTCATGCGCGACGGGCGCCCGTACATCGTGATGGAGCTGCTCGTCGGCGAGTCGCTCGGCGCGTGGCTGGTACGGAGCGGGCGGCTCACGCTGCGCCAGACGGCGAAGGTCATCTCGCAGATCGCGAGCGTGCTCGAGGAAGCGCACGCCATGGGAGTCGTGCACCGAGACATCAAGCCGGACAACGCCTACCTCACCGACGCTGGCTACGACGCCTTCGTCAAGGTGCTCGATTTCGGCATCGCGAAGGACACGCGCCTGCCCGCGCCGAGCGAGGTCACGTCGACGGGCGCCATCGTCGGCACGCCCGAGTACATGAGCCCCGAGCAGCTGCTGACCACGAGCGGCGTGGATCATCGCTCCGATCTCTGGTCGCTCGCCGTGCTCGCGTACCACATGCTGACCGGCCGCGTGCCCTTCGTCGGTGAGACGCTTCCGTCGCTTTCACTGGCGATCTGCAACGCCGACTACGATCCGCCGAGCGAGCTCGCGCCCGAGCTGCCGAGCGGCACCGACGCGTGGTTCGTCCGCGCGCTCGCCCCCGATCGTGCCGCGCGATTTCAAGCGGCGGGTGAGCTCGCGGCATCGCTCCGGGGGGTGCTGCTCGGCGACGACGCCGAGCCCGAGAGCCGCATCCGTCCCGCGGGCGCCCCTTCGAGCGACAGCGGCGCCTCTTCGCCGCGAATGGCGCTCGCCGCAGGGTCGCAGTCGGATCCGGCGCTCGGCGAGCTCGTGAGCGATCGCATCGCGTCCGCGCCACGCAGCGACACCGCGCACGCCACGACGCTCCGCGCCAACACCGATCCGAGCCAGGAGCGCCTCGGCATGCGCGCTGCGATGCGTGTCCCTCCGTTCGTGCGCATCGCCGCGGTCGTCTTGGCTGCGCTCGGGTTGGCGGGCGGCGCGTTCGCGGTGCTCGGTCACGCGCGCACGTCCGAGCCACGGGGGCCCGCGCGCGGCGCGCCTGGCACCGAGGCCGCGCCCCGCGATCCGTGGGACGAAACTGGTGGCGCCGACGGCAGCTCGGTGAACAGCGGCAGCGCGGCGGATGGCGGCCGCTTGATCGACAGCGGCAGCGCGGCGGATGGCGGCCGCTTGATCGACA
>SYFR01000331.1 GCA_005800325.1 Myxococcales bacterium
CCGCAAGCGCCGCCGCCGAGCCAGCGCCACGCCAGCCTCGGCCGCAGCGTGGCATCGGCGCAGGTCAGCCTCGCGCTGCCGGCGCGCGACGAGCGCCACGGGGAGTCGCTCTCGCACGACGCGCTGGGGAAGGTGCAGATCCGGCCCGAGGCGCTCGGGACCACCGCGGAGGGCGAGCTCCTCGTGCGGCTGCCGGCGTCGGATCCGCGCGCGGCGACGAGGAAGGGGCTCGGTCGTGGTGCGAACGACGTGCTCGAGCTCGTCGGGACGGCGCCGCCCTCATCACGCGGCTCGCTGCAAAATGCTGAGGCGCAAGCCGCGCTGCAAGGCGCTGCCGCGGAGCGCGCGATGCCCGCCTACCCCGTGCCGGCCTCGTGGCGCGATGTGGGCCCGAACCACCTGGGGCACTACCAGGGGCGCCCGGTCATCGTGCCGTGGCGGGCGGTCGGCGCCGGCACCGAGGCCGAGCTCGAGGTCAGCGGCGACGCCGAAGGGCAGCCGACATTTCGTCCGTCGATGGTCGACGGCGTGGAGGCGGCCGGAGCGCGCAAGAGGCGCACGCCGTTCGGGTGGCTCGCGGTGGCAGGGGTGATCTCCGGGGCGAGTCTCGTGGCGGTGGTGCGCACGACGCGCTCCGCCCTGCGCGGTGGAGACGCGCCGACGGGTACGGTGACGGCGGAGGGGAGCGTCGCGACGGCGCAGGGGAGCGTCGCGACGGCGCAGGGCTCGGGGCTGGGGGCTCCTCCGGCGGCGCCGTCGATGCGGCTGCGCTCGGAGTCCGCCGAGCCAGTCGTCACGGCCGAGCCGCCAGCGGGCGAGGGCGAGCGGGCGGCGCCAGCAGCGAGCGCGAGCGCCGAGGCGGCGGAGAAAAATACGCCTGGGAGCGGCCATGGCTCGAGGCCGCGCCCCGGCCGGCTACCTTAGCCCGCAGGCGGTCTTGCAGCGCTCGAGGGTCGCGCGTGCCGCAATCCGTGCGCGCTCGGCCGAGCGGCGAAGGACGGCCTCGACCTCCTCGGGGTGTTGCAGGAGATGCTCGCGGCGCGCGCGGGCCGGCGCGAACTGCCGCTCGATGCACTCGGCGAGCAGGAGCTTTGCGTGGCCGTACCCGAACGGCTCGCCGTCGCGTCGCGCGGTCCGGTAGTGCTCGCGGACGCGCTCGAGCGCGGGCGCGTCGAGGAAGAGCTTCAGCAGCGCGTACACGTTGCAGCGCTCGGGATCGAGCGCTTCGCCGAGCGGCGTCGAGTCGGTGACGATGCCGCCGACGAGCTTCTTGAGGCGCTTGCCGGACTCGAACAAGGGCAGCGTGTTTCCGTAGCTGGTGCTCATCTTCTGCCCATCGGTCCCGGTCACGTACGAAGCCTCGGAGAGGCGAAACTCGGGGCGCAACAAGAGTTCCTTGCCCATGCCGTAGGTCTCGTTGAAGTGCGTGGCCATGTCCTGCGTCATCTCGACGTGTTGGATCTGGTCCTTGCCGACCGGGACCAGCGTGGCGTCGTAGATGAGGATGTCCGCTGCCATCAGCACCGGATAAGTGAAGAGGCCGACCGTCGGCTTGACGCCGCGCTGGAGCTTGTCTTTGTAGCCGTGGGCGCGCTCGAGCAGCCCCATTCCGGTCACGGTCGCGAGCAGCCAGGCGAGCTCGGTGACCTCCGGAACGTCGCTCTGCCGAAACAAGAGCGCCTTGTCGGGGTCGAGGCCGAGCGCGAGGTAGGTGCGCGCGAGCTCGAGCGTGGCGGCGCGCAGCTCGTCGGCGTCGCGCAGCGTCGTGAGGGCGTGGAAGTCCGCGATGAAGTAGTACGCCTCGCCGGGGAAGGACGCGGCGAGCTCGATGTGCTGCTTGATGGCGCCGAAATAGTTGCCGAGGTGCTTCGTGCCCGAGGGCTGGATGCCGGAGAGCACACGCGTGCGCAACGCAGTCATGGGCGGGACCTTGCCACGTCGCCGCCGGGGCTGCGAGATCGCGAGATTCAGCCCAACGTTTACCCGAGTCCCAAGCGGCCGCGGAGGGCGAACAGCGCGAAGAGCGTCGCCAACGTCACGAGCATGCCGACGAGCACCCAGGGCATGCGGCTCGCGGGCGCGTGTCGGCCGTTGCGGCTCGCGTCGAGGAACACCCGCGCCGCATCGGGTAGCTCAGGATCGTCGAGGGTCGCGAGCGCGCCCGCGAGCAGCGCGCCCGACCAGAGCTGCTCGGGGCGCTTGCCGTGCCGGTGCCAGAGCTCGGCGGCTTGCTCGATGTCGTTGCGCAGCGAGTGCGCGCCCGCGTGCTCCTCGAGCCAGTTCACCAGCACGGGCCACGTCGTGAGCGCCGGGTGCGTGAGCCCGAGCATGGGCATCGCGGAGCTGTTGTGCGTGGGCGGCGCCGCGCCGACGATGCGCGACTCGAGCAGCCGCTCGAGCACGGCCTCGGCTTCGCTGTCGAGCCCGTCGAGGAGCGCATCGCGCGCGACGTGCTTGCGCGCGCGCCGCGTCGTCACGAGCCGGACGAGCAGCGTGACGGCCGAGGCCCTCTCGGCGGTCACGAGACGCGAGAGGGTCGTGTCCGCGTGCTGCACGATCGCGCCGGCGAGACCGCCGAGCTCGGTGTAGGCCGCACGGCGAACGACCAGCCGCGCGCGATCGCGCCGCTCCCAGAGCTTCTGGGCGACGAGCTGCAACAGCGCAAGCGCCGCGGACTCGCCGACGGCCGCGGCCGCGATCTCTTCCGGCAGCTTGTCGTCTTCGAAGGAGAAGCCCGTGCTCTCGAGCGGCCTCGTCAGCGCCTCGACGAGCATGGGGGTGTCCGGACGCTGAAGCGCGAAGGCCGCGCGTGTCGCCTCGTGCGCGCCGGGCAGCTCCGCGAGGCGATCGAGGCAATCCTCGCGGACGCAGAGGAGGATGCGAACCGGGGCGTTCGGATCGACCGCGGCCATGAGGAGCGAGCGAAAGTACGTGGCGCGCGTCGCGTCGTCGTCGACCGCCGTGAAAAGCTCTTCGGCCTGATCGATGGCGAGCACGACGCGGGTCTCGCGGCTCTGGGCGAGCTGTCGCAGCGCGTTGCCGAGCCGCTCGGGGCTGGCGCGGAGCGCGCCGGCCAGCTCGTCGACGGCGTCGCTCGTGGTGTTGCCGAAGGCGAGATTCGCCGCATCCTGCGAGGCGTCCGGCTGGAGCAGTTGCATCGCCAACGTGAGGAAGGGCAGCGACGTCGGACGCACGGTGACGAGCGACACGGAGCCGCGCTGGCGGAGGAGCGGCGCGAGCGCGGCGTGGATGAACGAGGTCTTGCCGCATGCGGTCGGGCCGACCAAGGTGACGATCGGTGCGCTCTCGAGCAGATCGGCGAGCGCCTCGGCGTCGACGGCACGTCCGACGAGGCCCTCGGCGTGCCGCTCGGCGAACGGGGCGAGCCCGCGATACGGCGTTTGCTGCACCGCCGCCGTCCTCGAGCGCGGCCGCACGGCGACGAGGTCCGCGAGTCGCGAGCCGAGGTCGCGCGCGGTGGGGCGAGCGCTCGGCCGCTTGTCGAGGCACGCTTCCACGACGGCGGCGAGGGGCTCCGGGACATCGGGCGCGACGAGGCGAAGGTTGGGAGCCGGCTCGTCGTCGAGCACGCGCCGCGCGATGTCGGAGATGGCGCCGCGAAACGGGAGCTCCCCGGCGCACAGCTCGAACAGGATGACGCCGAGCGCCCACACGTCCGCCGCCGTGCCGACGCCCTCGTCGAGCCACTGCTCCGGTGCCATGTACTGGGCTGTGCCCTTGGCGCCGGCGTTCGAGTGCATGCTGGACAGCTGGCCGACGTCGCTCTTGGGGATACCGGCCTTGGCCTCGGGCGCGCGCGCGGGATCGTCGCCGCTCACGTAGCGGGCCAGGCCGAAGTCGACGACGCGCAGCCGCCCGTCTTCGGGGAGGAACACGTTCTCGGGCTTGAGGTCGCGATGCAGGACGTCGTGGGCATGGGCTTCGCCGAGCGCCTCCGCGATCGCGAGGCCGATCGCGGTGATGTCGGCCAGCGGCACGCGCCCGCCCTCGAGCCGGGTGCGCAGGTCTTCGCCCTCGAGGTACTCGAGCGCGACGTACGGCCAGCCGAGATGCTCGCCGACGGCGAAGATCGTGACGATGTGCGGGTGGTTGAAGCGAGCGGTCGTTCGCGCCTCGAACTTGAAGCGCTGGATGGCCTCGGGCCCGATGGCCTCGGGCTGAATCACCTTGAGCGCGACGCGGCGGCCGAGCGTGGTGTCGCGCGCGAGGTAGACCTCGCCCATGCCGCCCTCGGCGATGAGGCTCACGACCTCGAACTGATCGACGCGCGCGCCCGGGCGAAGGGTCAGCCCCCGGCGCAGGTCCATCGACACTTGCGTCGACAGGTCCGTGTCGTAACGGAGGCTTTCCCGGTCGGCTCCCACGAAGCGGCATCATGCCCAGAAGGCGCGCCCGAGTGGAAGCGCATACTGGGGAGGGGCGGATGCCCGGCGGATGCCCTCCCAGATCGAATGAGGTGGCGCTAGAGGCGCATCCCGCCCGGGGTCGGTGACCACTCGGGATTTCTGCGGCTGCGGTAGCTACCGCGCACGAACTCCCCGAGCACGGGCGCGATGTTCGCGGCGACGTCTTCGTCCCACTCGCCGCCGTGGATCGCGTCGCGCGGCGTCATGTCATCGGCGAGCAACGCGAAGATTGGAAACACGTTCGTCTGCATCCGGAGATCCGCGAGCTCTTCCTTGAAGACGCGGAGATCCACGCGCACGAGGCGCACGTTGCGCAGCGCCTGCTGCATGAGAGGCTCGCCGAGCGCGGTCTCGATGCTGCGACACGGACTGCACTCGCCGCCGGTGACCATGAGGAGCACCGTCTGTCCTTGCTCGGCCGCGAGCTTCGACTGCGTCGCTAGCGTCTCGGTCAGCGCCGGCGCGCCGAGGCCCACGTCGACGACCTCGATGGCGCCGATGCGGTCGACGCGTGATTGCGCGGGTACGCTTGGCGGCGGGGCCGGCTTTTCGGGCACCGCCGTGCTTGCGGAGGGCTGGTCTGCACCCGGGTGGTTCGTGCGTCGCGTGCCCTCGGGTTCAGCCACCGCCGCCGCGCGCGCCTGGTCGGCGAGCTCGCGCCACTTCATGGCGCCCCAGACGAAGAGCCCGGCAGACGCGAGAAACGAGACGAGCCCGAGCGCGGAGAGGAGCGAGACGAAGGGTGCGCCACGCTGCCTCGGGGGGCGCGGCGCGAGCAGCTCGTCGAGCTCGCGCGCGGGCAAGGCGATGGGGGCGTCGCTCGACGACACGCGCCATGGATAGCCCATCGCATCCATCCGGCCACGCGGCGGCGGCGATGCCGCGGCGATGGCGTCGCGGGCGGGGGGCTCGCCATGAACCGCCGTGACTGGGTAAGTCGCCGAGCCGCCTGCGTGGAGCTCCGCGATCGGCGTCGTCGTGCACCGCGGCGGCACATCGGTGAGCACGCCGAACATCGCCTTATGGGGGGGAATGGCGGTCGCGTCGATCGAATGACTCACACCGCAAAGGTAGCGCCCGAATCCGCGTTCGCTCGGCATCACGCGGCAAATTCGCACGGCGCGTAAAGATCGGTGCAGTGTGCCCCGGCGTGCGCGCGCGTCCGCGCCATCTCGCCACGGAAAGTGCGGCGGTCCGCGCACGGGCGCTAGCGCCGACGGACTCGTGGCGCGAGGCGTTTCCCGTCGATTCGATGGAGCCGCAGCACTATGCTCGCACGCCGATGTCGCGGACGCTTTGGCTTGCAGGACTATGGCTCATGGGAGCGAGCCTGCATGCGCGCGTCGCGGCCGCACAAGAGGCTCCCGATCGGGCGGTCGCGCTGCACGACGAAGCGCGGACGCTCTACGAGCAGGGAGATTATCGCGCGGCAGTGTCGCGCCTCGAAGAGGCGGTGCGGCTCGATCCGGGCGCCAAGGTGCTTTTCTATAACCTGGGGCTCATCTACGAGAAGCTCGGCGAGCTCGACAAAGCCCTCGTCAGTTTCCGGCGGTGCCGCGAGCTCGAGACCAACACGATCGAGCGCGAGAAGCTCGACAACGACACGCGACGCATCGAGTCGGCGCAGGGCCACGCCGATGATGCACGGCGCAAGAGCGAGCTCGCCAAGATCGCCGCGAAGGCGCCGGCCGCGGCGCCGGCGAAGGTAGAGCCCGCTCCGCTCGCGAGGCCGCTCTTGCCGTGGGTGTGGCTGACGGCGGGCGTGTCGCTCGTGGGGCTTGGTGTGGGGAGCGCGTTCGCGGTGCACGCCGTCACGCTCGAGCCCGGCAAAGGCGCCTCCACCGGACCGAGCCTTAGCTACGATGAGCTCGTCGGCGACGCGTCGGCAGCGCACTCGAGCGCGCTCGCGGCCGACGTCGGGTTCACGGTGGGCGGCGTCGCCGGAGCTGCCGCGCTTGGGCTCGCGCTCTTCGAGCTGACGAGAGACGGCGAGGTCGTGCTCGCGCCGGTCGTCACGCCGGAGACGCTCGCGCTCGAGTTCGTCGGCCGGTTCTGAGCCTCGGAGGACGCGTGCGCCCCCTCTTGCCTTTCGCCGTGCTCCTCTTCGCGTGCAGCGCGGCGATCGATGGCGAGCTCGCGACCGTGCGCTGCGCCGACGAGGGCGCGTACGGGCCGCCGGCGTGCGCGCCAGGCGAGACGTGCCATGGCGGCGTGTGCGCCGCGCTCGGGGCGCCGGTCGGCCACGAGTGTGCGAACGACGAGGACTGCGCGAGCCCGGCAACCTGCGCCGACGGCGCACAGCTCGGCCTCGGAAGCGTGCTGCGGTGCGTGGTGCCGTGTTGCTCGTCCGCCGAGTGCGGCGAGCCGGGCGATGGCAACGTGTGCCGCACGATGAAGAGCGGGGGCGGATCGGTGTGCTGGCCGGCCAGCGACCTGGGCGAGGGCGCGGGTGGCGAGTTGCAGCTCGGCGATACCGGCCCCGGCGGCGCGTGCGTGGCGGCGAGCGAATGCCGGTCCGGCGCGTGCGACACTGGGCGTTGCGTCGACACCTGCTGCGCCGATAGCTCGTGCACCGCGAGCGAGCGCATCTGCCGCGCGGGCCAGAGCGCTGTCGGCGAAGGCTGGTACTGCGGGTTCGCGCCAACCGAGCAGTCGGGGATCGGGGAGTGCGCGACGGCGAGCGACTGCGTCACCGGCGAGTGCGTCACGGTAGAGGACGCGAAGGTCTGCCTCGCGCCGTGTTGCTCGTCGCGTGAGTGCGGCACGGTCGAGCTCAAGGCGGGCACCTACCAGCTGGCATGTGCGCTCTCGGCGAGCGGCGCGCGCGGCTGCGTGGGGCGTGTGGACCAGCAAGCCACGCTCGGCGTCGGCGCCGCGTGCAAGATCGGCAACGACTGCCGAAGCTGGCTGTGCGTCGATGACGGGGACGGGAAATTCTGCAGCGACTTCTGCTGCGACGACGCGAGCTGCGGTGACACAAAGCAGTTCTCTTGCCGACCGCGCCCGACCGGAAATGCTTGGGCCTTGCGGTGCGTGCGTAACTGACCCACGATAGGCCCACTCGCGATGCCGCCTGGGGCGAACGACACGCACAAGAGCCTGCGTTCGCTGTCCGGCACGGTGTGCCCACAGTGCCGCCACCACTTGCCCGAGCCGGCCGGCGCGCGACTCGCACGCTGTCCCGCGCACCCGGGCACGGTGCTCGTGTCACCGGCGGCGCTCGCGGCGGCGGACGGCGATCCGTTCCTCGGGAGGGTGGTCGGCGACCGCTTTGCGATCCTCGAGCTCGTCGGCGCGGGCTCGATGGGCACGGTGTATCGGGCGCGCCAAGAGGCCATCGGTAGGGACGTCGCGATCAAGATCGTGCGGGCCGACCGCTTGGTCGACAAGCACGGCAAGACGCGCTTTCAGCAAGAGGCGCACGCGACGAGCCGCCTCAGCTCGGTTCACACGGTGACCGTGTTCGATTTCGGCGAGATCGAAGCGCCGCCAGACGATCCGGCGGGGATCGGTGGCTCGCTGTTTCTCGCGATGGAGCTCCTCGAGGGAGACTCGATCGGCGAGCTGCTCAAGCGTGGGAAGGGGATGCCGCTCGCCGACGCGCTGCTCGTGCTTCGGCACGCCCTCGTGTCGCTCGAGGAAGCGCACGAAAAGGGTGTGATCCACCGCGATCTCAAGCCGGACAACCTGCTCCTGACGAGCACGCAGGGCGGCGATCGCGTCTGCAAGGTGCTCGATTTCGGCATCGCGAAGCTCGTTACCACCGATGGCCGCGTCGACGCGCTCGAGACGCAGGCCGGCACGGTGTTCGGCACGCCGCGCTACATGTCCCCCGAACAGGCGCAGGGGAAAAAGCTCGACGCCCGAAGCGATCTCTATGCGCTCGGCGTCATCCTCTACCACATGCTCGTGGGCAGCCCGCCGTTCACGGACGGCGACGCGGTGGTCGTCATGGCGCACCACATTCGCACGGTGCCGAAGCGGCCGAGCGCCCTCGTCCCGGAGGTAAGGATCCCCGCGGGGCTCGAGGATTTGTTGATGCGGGTCCTCGACAAGGATCCCGAGAAGAGGCCGCAGTCCGCGCGCGCGTTTCTCGCCGAGCTCGCGAAGCTGCCGAGCGACGGCGATGGCGCAGGCTCGGGCGAGCTCAGCGCCGTCATCGCCGGAGGGCTCGGCTCCCGCGGCAAGCGGCGCGTCGCGCTCGGGCTCGGCGTTGCCGCGCTCGCCGGAGGGATCGCGTTCATGCTCGGGGCCGCAAGAGAGGGCGGGGCGGAGCGCGACCGCCGCACCGAAGCGCCAGGGGCACGCATCTCAGCGGCGAGGGTGAGCGACGGCGAGGCCGTTCAAGCGGTCGCGGCGGCGAGCGCGTCATCGTCGGCGAGCGCGGCTTCCTCATCGCTTGCGAACGCCCCGCGTCCGGAGCCGAGCGCGTCGGCGGCACCCGACGGCGCTGCGGCACCGGCGGCCAGCGGGACCTCGCGCGCGCCCGGGGTCAAGCCCAGGCGCGGCTACACGAAGTTCGACTAATGTCCTGGATCAGCGCCGCCGGTGCCTCGTCCACGGCCGCGCGAACAAGGCGTGTACGCAT
The DNA here is from genome assembly GCA_005800325.1 of Myxococcales bacterium. GTDB lineage: Bacteria > Myxococcota_A > Polyangia > Polyangiales > Polyangiaceae > SYFR01. The sequence continues at coordinate 9,016 of SYFR01000331.1, forward strand.
ACGAACCGAGCGTGTAACGTCGCGACGGAACTATGGATCCGGCGCAGTTTGAAACGCTCGTGGAGCGGCTCGTAGCTGACCCTCACGACGGCACCGCATTGGGGGCGGCTCATGCCGCGGGCGAGCGCGAGCCGCAGGTTTATGCCGCGCTCCTCGAGCGAGTGGGCGGCGGAAGTCGCGACCCGGGCTTGTCCGCCCATTGGTTCAACGAGGCGGCCATGGTGTGGCAGAGCCTCGGGGATACGGCGCAGTTCGCGCGCTTGTCCTGTGTCGTTGCCGATCGGGATCCAACCAACGTCGCGATGGTCGATCGCGCGGTCGCGCTCTGCCGCGAGGCCGGCAATACGCGGGCGGTGATCGAGCTGCTCGAGCGCATGTGCGCAGCGGTGACGGCGAATCTCGCGAACTTGCCGCATGCGGGCGCGTCGCTGGCAAGCGCACACGAAGAGCTCGCCGGATTGTATTCGTCGGGCGCGCAGTCCATGCCTGCAGAGGCCGCGCGCCACTGGGCGGCGCTCGCCGAGCTCGACCCGCGTCACGGCTACGCGATCTACCAGGCGCGCGAGCTGTTCAAATCGCTCGGCATGTTCGACCGCGCGCTGCCGCTCTTCAACAAGGAGCAGGCGCTACTCGACGAGCCCGAGCGCAAGCTCGTCCTCTACCGCGACGAGGCCGAGGTGGCTCGCGCGGCCGGAGATCTCGCAGGCGTCTCGAGCGCGCTCCGTGGCGCGCGTGCGGCCCGGCCCGGCGATGCGCTGCTCGGTTACGAGCTCGGAATGTCCGTCCTTCAACGCATCGACGCGGGACTCGCGGTCGGCGAGGCGGAGCGCGAAGAGGCGACGCGCTCGCTGGTTCTGCTCGCAGAGACGTACGACGGCGAGCACGCCCTCGGGTACGCCCAATATGCACTCAAGGCGCAGCCGGGCGACGACCGCGCGATGCAGCTGTGCGACTACCACGCAGAACGGCTTGGGCGCCACGGCGAGCTCGTGACGACGTGGCAGGCGTACCTCGCAAAGAGCCCGACCGGCTACATGGCGGAGAAGGGGCGCGCCGTGCTCGCAGCGGCGGGTCTGCCCATCCCCTCGGCCGCGCCACCCGCGTCGGCCCATCCGCCCGCCAGCCACGCGGCGCACTCGATGCCGGCGCACTCGATGCCGGCGCACTCGATGCCGGCGGCGTCGCAGTCGGCGGCGTCGCCACCGGCGGCGTCGCAGTCGGCCGCGTCGCAGTCGGCGGCGTCGCAGTCGGCGGCGTCGCAGTCGGCGGCGTCAGCGTCTCTCAGCGCCGAGCCCGCGCGCGAGTCGTCTCCGCTCGTCGCGACGGCGAGCTCGCCTGAAGCGAAGCCCGCGCTCGCGCCGGTCTCTCAGCCGGTGAACGTCCTCGCGCAGGCGCGCGCCGAGTCCGAGGCGGGCCGCAAGCCGGCTGCGTACGAGCTCTACCGCACGGCGCTTCAAGCCGCGCCGGCTCATGCCGAGGCGCTCGGGTTCGTCGAGGACTACCTGAGGCAATCGCGTGGATTTGCGGATCTGCGCGACGTGCTCTTCGCGGCGGCGCGCGACGCCAGCCAATCGCTCGATACGCGCAAGGCGCAGCTCATCGACGTCGCCGGGATTTGCGAGAACAAGCTCCAGGACTTCGACGGGGCGATCCTCGCTTACAAGCAGATCTGCCAGATCGAGCGGACCAACGCGCACGCGCGCGAGCGCCTGCTCGCGATGCTCGAGAAGCAGTCGCGCTGGGACGAGGTCGCTACTTTGCTCGAGACGTCCGCGATGAGCGAGCCCGACGTCGAGACCAAGATCGCCATCGAGCGCAAGCTCGCCCAGGTGCACGACGCGCGGCGCAGTGACCCGCTGCGCGCGGCAGAGTCGTGGGTGCGGATCTCCGAGCTCACTGCCGGCGACGACGAGCCCGTCCACACCGCGATCGATCTCTACGAGCGCGCGGGGCAGCTCGAGCAGGCGGCGGGCGTCGCGGCTGCGTTCGTCGGCACCGTGGTCGATCCCGCGAAGAAGTCTCAGCTCCTCGCTCGCGCGGCGGAGCTCCACGACAAGCACGGGAATCGAGGCGCCGCGGGCGACGCCTACGCGGAGGCCGCCGAGCTGACGAAAAATGCCGGCCTGTGGGCGAAGGCCGGCGACGCCTACCGCGCCGCGGGACGCCCTGCGGACGCTGCGCACGCTGTCGAGCAGCGCGCCGAGCTCGCAGAGGGACCTCGCCGAGCGGAGCTGCTCGCGGAGGCGGCGGCGCTGCTCGTCGAGGCAGGCAACCGGGCGGCCGCCGTGGCGCAGCTCGAGCGCACGATCGAGCTCGAGCCCACCAACGACGGTTACGCGGCGCGGCTCGAAGAGGTGCTCACGACCGACGGCCGGCACCACGAGGCCGCAGCGTTCCAGATGCGACGCGCAGCCATGCTCGGCGGCGACGAGCAGCGAGCGGCGCGCGTAGACTTGCGGCGGCGAGCGGCAGCAGCGCTCGTCGGGCTCGGTGACGCCGCGGCCGCCAAGGCGAGCCTCGAGCTCGTGCTCGAAGATGGCGAAGATGCGGCGGCGCTCGAGCAGCTGTTCGCGATCGCGCAGTCGAGCGGTGAGGTCGCGCGTGCCATCGAGCTCAACGAGCGGCTCGTCAAGGCGACCGAGGGCGACGCGCGCTTGCGATTCGCCCTCGCCGGAGCGCGCCTCCACACCGGTGACGCGAGCCTCCCGGCGTATCAGCGCATCCTGGCGGACATCGACCCGCGCTGCGTCGATGCCCTCGTGGCCGTCGCGGATCTCGAGTTCGGACGGCAGGGCCATGCGGCCGCGGCTGACGCGCTCGCGCGGCTCCTCGAGCTCACGACCGGCGAGCAGCGGGCCGACATCGCGCGGCGCCTCGGCGATCTCTACGAAGGTCCGCTCGACGACCCGCGCGCTGCGCTCCGTGCCTTCGGCGAGGTGTGTGCCGTCGACGCCGAGGATTTCGACGCTCTCGCGCGCGTGCTTCGACTCGCGCGCCGGCTTGAGGAGTGGGAGCGTGTCGCCGAGCTCCTCGCGAAGCTCATCGAGGTAGAGGGCGACGACGAAGAGGTTTCGACGCTGGCCCGCGAACGCGCTGGCGTGCTCGCCGATCGCCTCGGCCGCGGCTCGGACGCGCTCGACCTCTTGCGTCGCTACGCGGACGCCGGCGACTCGGCCTGTCGCGATTCGTTCGTCGAGCTCGCCCTTCGGCTGAGCCAAAGCGACACTGCGGCCGACGCGGGGCGCGAGGCTGCTGTCGGGGTTGTGGTCGACGCATCGATCGAGCGGGGCCTCGGCTACAAGGCGCTCGTCGCCGAACGGCTCGTGGCCTGGAACGAGGCGGCGCAAGGAAGCTCGCGTGCGGGCGCGCTTCGGCAGGCGTTTCAGCTCTTCACCGACGTGGGGCGCAAGGCCGAAGCGGTCAAGATCGCGGTCGAGCTCGCGCGTACCAAGGACGCCGAGCTCGAGCTCGCGCAGAAGCTCGAGGAGCTTGCGCGCGAGTTGCGCGACCTCGAGAGCCTCGCGGTGGCTCATGGCGTGCTGTTGCGTGCCGCCGGCGCGCCCGGCGGCCAGGCGCCGTCCGGGGCGCCCGATGCCTTGGCTCGGGCCACCGAGCTCGTTCGTCAGGCAGAGGTGATGGCGCAGTGCGGTGCCGACGTGCTCGACTCGATTCAACATGGCGAGACGGCGCTTGCGCCGCTCGAGCCCTCGGAGGCATCGACGCTGCTATGGCGTCTGGCGGCATTGAGCGACGCACCCGGGCACGTGATCGATCTGTTCGAGCGGCAGGTCCATCGCTGCAAAAAGCCGAGCGATCGTGTCGAGGCGCTCGCACAGGCAGCGCTCGTCGCGGCAGAGCGTGGGGCCATCGAGCGGGCGCGCGAGTTCTTCAATGCCGCACTCGGTGGCGGTATCCAGGAGTCGACCCTCGAACTCGTCGAGCGTGCCGCGCGCCAGGCGGACGCTGCAGCCGGCGGCGGCGGGCGGCTCGTACGAAGCCTCGCCGAAGCGCTGGCCGCGGGCGGGCACGGCACGCGTGATGGCGGACGCACCCGCAGCGCCCTGTTGCGCCGCGCGGCGTTGATCGCGCATCGCGACCTCGGCGACGTCGATGCGGCGTTCACGTGGCTCGCGGATGCGGTCGTCGCGCACGTCGACGAGGCGACGCTCGGAGCGCTCGACGAGCTCGGCCGCGCCGTTGGCGATGTTCGTCGCGTGGTCGCAGCGCTGAGCCGCGCGCTCGAGGAGGTCTACGATGGCCCGCTCGTTCGCCGGCTCCTACGCAAGCGCGCCGATCTGCTCCTGGGGATGGGCGAAAAGGCCGAGGCGGCGCGCGATCTGAAGCGGCTTCACGATCTCTCTTCGGGCGACGCCGAGCTCGCGAAAGAGCTCCTCCTGCTCTTGACCGAGCTACGCGATCACCGTTCGCTCATCGAGGTGTACGAGGACCAGATCCTGCGCGGCAGGCAGCCGCACGTGCGCGCAGAGCTGGCGCGCAAGGTCGCGCTCGTCTGGGAAGAAGAGATCGGCGACGCGCGTGAGGCCGGAGATGCGTGGCGGCGGGTGCTTCGCATGAAGGCCGGCGACAAGGAGGCGATGCTCGGGATCGAGCGTGCCAGCACCGGGAAGCTAAAGCTGCCGCCGCCCGTTCGCATGCACGAGGCGAGCGCGGGGGCGCAGCCGGCGCGGCCCCGCTCGGTGCCTCCGCCTGCGTTCACGGCGCCTCCCATCACGGTGCCTCCGATGATCACGGCGCCTCCGGGGATCGCGTCGCCGCGGCTGGGGCCGCCGCCCTCGGGCCGCATGCGCTCGTCACCGCCGGTGTCCGCAGGCGACGCAATGGCTGCCCCGCCACCACCGCCACCGCCCCCGCCCCCGCCACCGC
>SYFR01000332.1 GCA_005800325.1 Myxococcales bacterium
AGCGCGAGAGCGCGAGTCGCTCGGCGAGGGTCGCGGCGCGGGCGGGAGCGTGATCGGCGATCGTAGTGCCGCGGCTCGCAGCGTGCTCGGCGGCCGTCGCGGAGCGGGAAGGAGGGGGCTCGGCGGCCGTCACGACACGGGAAGGACCGTGCTCGGCGGCGAGGGTCGCGGCGCGGTTCGCAGCGAACGGGGTGGCTCCGCTGCGCGCGCCGAGCTGCGCCGCGCCGGCGGCGAGCCGCGCGCGATCGACCAGCAAATCACGGACGATCGCGAATTTCGTCAGCGGCGCGAGGCGCAGCGTGCCCTTCTTCGAGAGCACGTCCTCGAGCGGCGTCGTGCACGCCGGCAGCGGGCGCCCGAGGACGAGCATCGCGCACGATCCGCAGGCCGAGGCGAGGCAGCCGGCGGTGTAGGCGATGGGGTCGGCGTCGCCGAGCGCGCCGAGGGCGAGCGCGTCGAGCGCCTCGGCGACTGTCGTGCGCGGAGTCACCTCGAGCTTGAAGCGCTCCCAGCGCGGCGCGGCGCGCGGGCCAGCTTGACGGCGAATGACGAGCTCGATCTTGCGAAGCTCCGTCACGGCGCCACCTCGTTGTCGCGTGGTGCGAGCGCGTCGTCGACGAGGCCGTCCGCGTCGGTGCTCACGGCGCCACCTCGTCGTCGCGTGGTGAGAGCGCGTCGTCGGCGAGGCCGTCCGCGTCGATGCTCGCGGCGCGCTCGTAGCGGTCGCCGGCGCTCGCATAGCGGACCGCGTCGAGGAGCTCGATGCGGCCGCCTTCGGACAGAACGGCGAGCGTGTCCTCGGCCCGCTCGCGCGTGCCGTCCGCGCGAACGAAGGCCCCGCGCGTCTCGCGGCGGGCGCGTGCCGATGCGACGGTGACGCGCGCCAAGAGGAGCAGATCGTCGAGCTCGCGGCCTGCTCGGTGGGTGGGGCGCGCGCCGCCGGAGGGCCCGTCGAGGCCAGCGTCGGCGCGCAGCTGCGTGAGCTCGAGGTCGAGCGCTTCGAGCGAGTCGTCGCGCGTCGTGCCATCGCCGTTTTCGCTCGTGAGGCCCAGGTGCTTCGTCATCGCGGAACGCAGCCGCGCGTGGTGGCGCGCCGAGGCGAAGGGCGACGACGCGCCGGCGTGGGTTGCGGCTCCGCGGGACGGCTCGACATCCGCGGGCGGAGCCTCGAAGCGTGCGGCGTCGAGCTCGCGCGCGTGGGATGCGAGCGCAGCAGCGCCGGTGTGGGTCGGTGCACGCGCCGCGCGGTAGGCGAGCACTCCGCGAGCTGCGGCTCGGCCCCCGAAGAGATCCGCGAGCAGGCCATTGCCGCCGATGCGCCCGGCGCCGTGGTACGCGTGGCATACGCCGCCGGCGGCGTAGAGGCCCGCGACCGAGGTCGCGTGGGTGCGCGGCGAGTCGAGCTGCATGCTGCCGCTCGTGTCGATGGCGAAGTCGACCCACGCGCCGCCTAGCCGCCCGACGAGGGTCGGGCACACGAGCACCGGCTCGCGGTAGGGCGCGACGCCGGTCAAGCGCTGGATGACGTCGAGCTCGGTGCCGAGCCGCTCGCGCAGGTGACCCTCGGGAAAATGGCAGAGGTCGAGGTACGCGAGCGGGCGCAGCTCTTGGCGCGAGCGATCCCACACGCCGTGGCCTCGCGCATGAGCGTCGAGCATCGCGCGCGCGAGCTCGTGATCGGGAGGCACCGCGCGCGCGAGGTCGTGATCGGGCGGCACCGCGCGCGCGTCCTCGGCTCGCGGCGATGGCGTCAGGTAGGTGCGCTCGTCCGAGGGGACTTCCCGACCCGGGCGCGCCTCGTCCGCGTGCATCGGCATCCACACGCGCGCCCCTTCGCCACGCAGCGAGCCGGCGAGGAGGCGACGAGGCGCGGTGTCGCCGCCATCGCGAGAGAGCGCGATCGCGGGGGCTACGAGCTCGAGGTTGGCGAGCACCGCGCCTGCGCGCATCGCCACGGCCAGCGCCGACTCGGTCGCGAGCGCGGCTGGCGAGGGCGCGAACGTCTTCTCGAGCCCGCCGCTCGCGAGGACGAAGGCAGCGCACGCGACCGCGACGAGCTCGCCGCGGTGCTCGTCCTCGAACACGGCTCCGACGACAGCCCCATCGTTGTCTTTGGCGAGCGCGACCAGGGAATGCCGCTCGAGGCGCGTCACGCGCTCGGCATGTTGGGTCAGCGCGCGGTCGAGGGTGCTCGCCGTGATGGCGACGGTGCGCGCCTCGGCGAAGCAGCCGCGCGCCTCGCTCGTTCCCTCCAGCTGGCGGCGCCGGCGCTCGCGTTGGCGATCGGCGCGCGGGTCGCGAAGGAACGGCACGCCGAGCTCCTCGAGCCACGCGACCGTGGCCGCGGCGCTCTCGCACATCGCCCGCACGGGGGCTCTGGCCGCGAGAAAGTCCCCGCCGCGGAGCGTGTCGCGAAACGACGCTTCGGGCGCGCTCCCGTCGTCGAGGCCGCCCTCCGGGATCACCGGCCACGCAGCCGCGCGCACCGGCCCGACGAGCGCGACCTGGAGCCCCGCCGCCGCGAGCTCGTGCGCCGCCATGA
>SYFR01000333.1 GCA_005800325.1 Myxococcales bacterium
AGCTCAAGGGCGTGGCGCTGAGCGCGAGGTTGACGCCGCAGCCGCAGTCGTTGTCGTTGGCCTCCGTGCAGCCGGCGGGGCAGCAGCCGTCGGCGTCTTTGCACTGAGCGACGGGCGTGCCGCCGCCGCACGTGCCGAGGGCGTCGCGGGGTCAGGGCGTCGGGAAGTGGAAGAAATGCGTGTTCGGCTTCACGGGCAAGAAGCTCATGCCGGGGCCGAGCGGCTCCATTGCGCCCGAGCTCGTGAGGTTGTTGCAGGGGGTGTTGCCCGGGCAGAGGCTCACGTGCGTGTGATGATGGTGGAAGTAGTACCAGCCGTAGCCCATGTCGGTCGTCTCGTAGGCGAGCTTGACGTGGTCGCACGCGAACGGGTCGACCCAGCCGGTCTTGCAGAGCTCGCTCAGCGCCGCCACCAGCATGGTGCCCGCCTGGCCGTCGACGCCGATGACGCGCACGCGCTTGCTCTCGAAGAGCGTGCCGAGGAAGAGGGCATGCCGCCAGGTGTCGAGCAGGTGTGGCGCCTTCGTGCAGTGGTAGTCCTTGTTCTCGCAGATGGGGCGCAGCTTGTTGTCGGCGGTGTTGACTTGGTAATAGCCGAGGTCGATGTCAAAGCCGTTCGTGTGCGTCCCCTTGGGGTGGCCGGGCTCGCCAATCGAGGTCCCCGGGACGTCCCCATTGGACTCGCTCATGTCGCCGAAGCCGAGCGCGCCGCCGTTGCCGGGCCAGCCCTGGGACTTGCAGTGCACCTTCGCTGTTGCGTAGTCGAGGAGCATGCGCAGGTCGCGCCGCAGGTAGCTGCGGTATTGGTTATTTGCGGTCTCGCCGTTGAGTGGGTAGTCGTCGTAATGGGCAGTCGTACGCGGGTCGAAGACGACGAGCTCCCCGCAGGTAGCGGCGTCGCCGGCGCAGTCGCGCGCAGGGAGGTTGTCGCACGTCGGGCCGGGGCCAGGGCCGGGGCCGTCGCCGACGTCGGTGTCCGTCACGCATTTGCCGCCCATGCAGGTCGAGCCCGCGGCGCAGTCGCCGTCTTTGCAAGAGCAGTAGCTGCCGCACGAATAGGAGCAGCTCGTCTTGTCGCTCGGAGCGCATGCGCCGTCGGCGTCGCAGCTGCCGGCGCAGGCGTTGGCGGAGCAATCGGGCCAGCAGAGGTAGCCGTCTTCGCCCTGCAGGCCGTAGCACGAGGAGCCGCTCGGGCACTCGGCCGTGGATCCCGCGCTCGAGCATGCCGCGGAGGCCTTGGTCATGCATACGCCGTAGACGCACACGCCGGCGAAGCCCTCGAGTGGCGCGCAGTCGGAGTCGCACGCGCACGCCGAGCCGGGGGCGCCGGTCCCCGCGGGGCCGGACCCGCTCGAAGGGCCGCCGCTCGCCGCGCTCGGTCCGGCAGCGCCGCTGGCGAGATCGTCAAGGTACTCGGACGCGTTGTCGTCGGTATCCGCGCCGAGGGGCTCGACGACGGTGCACGCCCCGAGGGCGCCCGTGAGCGCGAGCGCGCCGAGGCCTACGCCGAAGAGCCCTCGGTGCGGGGTTGGATGGCCCAAGGGATGGCGCAAGGGATGGCCCAGCGGCGAGAGCACGGGGGCCGGGAGCTGAATTTCAGCGGGTCGTCGGCGACGCCTGCCGAACAAGGCGAGCTCGAGCCACGAAAGAAAGGATTTGCGCGCCAATTTCGCCTCCGTCGAGGATCCGTGAGAGGCGTGGATCGCCGCCCGGGTGCCGCGCGCTCCTAGACGAAGCGGTATGTGTAGTCAAGTGTAATCAACGGCAGTGTAATCAACGGCAACGGGTGCCCAATCGCGGCTGTTGGCCAATCTCGACTGCTTGCCAATCGCAGCTGTTGGCCAATCTCGACTGCTTGCCAAGCGCAACCGCTCGCGCGCGAGGCCGTCAGCTGCGCTTTCGTGGGCCGGCGACGCGATAGACGCGCGGCGAGGCGCCCTCGTCCGGCGGAGGCAGGATGCGTAAGGTGTCGAGGCGAAGCACGCCGACGCGGCCGCTCGGCATCCGCACGCGCGTGCCGCCCGAGGGATCGTCGCCGACCACCTCGCAGCTGCCGAGCTGCGGGTGCTCGAGCAGGTCGCCGGGCTGGATCTCGACTTCGTTGTCGAAGTCGTCGTCGGCGATGCCATTTTCTCGCAGCCGCGTGGCGAGCGGACGAGGGGCAAGCGGCGCTGGCAGCGTGGGTTGAGCCGCGAGCGATGCGGGACGCTGCGGCAGAGGCAGAGAGGGTGGAGTCGCCTGGGGGGCCGCGCTTGCGGTCGTCGCGGAGGGTCGCGGCGCTTCTGGATGAGGGGAGGCGGCGGTCAGCGTGCCGTTCGCACCCGCGTCGGCACGTGTGACCTGTGCGGCTTCTTGTGCGGGCAGCGCGCGCGCGGCGTGGGTGGTCGTGATCGCATCGACGGCCAAGAGCAGCTCGTTGGCGATGGCCGCGACGATGCGGCCGATGCGGACGTTGCCGTGCTCGATGAGCGTCGCGTGGAGGGTCACGACGCAACCCTCGGCGCGCCGGGCGATGCGCCCCGAGAGCTGGACGATCTCGGCGTCTTCGAAGGTGTCGGTGGGGCTCGAGGCTCCGACGGCGGAGCCAGCCGAGCCTGCGAGCTCGATGAGCGACACCGAGCCCGCGCCGGTGACGAGCGCCTCCGTCCACGCCGTCGCGGCGGCGAGCGCCTCGAGCGCACCGAGCAGATCGTCGCCGTTGTCCACGCGAACGATGCCTCGGACCGTGGAACCGCTATCGACGAGACGCACGGGCGCCTCGTAGCACGATCGCGCGAGCGTCGCATGCGCTTGACCGCCGCTCACGCTCGGGGCTAAGAGGGCGGTTCCTAGCCGTTCGCGAAGGTGGCGGAATCGGTAGACGCGCTGGTTTCAGGTGCCAGTGGTAGCAATACTGTGGGGGTTCGAGTCCCCCCCTTCGCACTGCCTGCCATGTGCATTGGGTGCCGCGGGCGTTGGTGAGCGACGGGCGCGCGTGATTGGCGGGCTCGTGATCGACGGGCGCGCGAGCTCGCCGGTCGACGCCGAACGCCGAGGCTCGACGTCGCCAGCCGCGGGACCGTTGCCGGATTCTTAGCCCGACCCGTCCGGATGAGGTTTGCTATGTGCGACATGTCGCACACCTGCCTACTTCGTCCGGGACAGCGCCTTGGGTCGTTCGTGGTGGTCCGCTTCATCGGAAGCGGGGGCTACAGCGAAGTCTACGAAGTCGAGACCGCCGACGGCGAAAAGGCAGCGCTCAAGGCCGCGCGCATGCACGACGTCGACGATGCCCTCGCGTCGCGGCGGCAGCTGCTCGAGGCGCTCGTCTTGGGCGAGCTCGCGCATCCGAACGTCGTCAAGTACCTCGCGTCGGGGACCACGGCGGACGCGATCTCGTGGACCGCGATGGAGCTCGTGGCCGGTGAGTCGCTCCACGATCTCCTCGAGCGCACCGGACGCCTCGAGCTCGACCGAGCGATGCGCCTCGCGGTGCAGCTGGCGGCAGGTCTCGGGCACGCTCACGAGCTCGGGACCGTGCATCGCGACGTCAAGCCCGCGAACCTCCTCATCAGCGGGGTGGGGCAGACCGAGCGGCTGAAGGTCATCGATTTCGGGATCGCCAAGCTCGAGTGCATGCCGCTCTACACGACCGAGATCATCGGCACGCCGCTCTACATGGCGCCCGACTACCTCCTCGCGCGCAACCCGACGAAGGGCGACCCTCGGTGGGACGTATACGCCGCTGCGGTGGTGGTCTACGAGATGCTCGCGGGTCGGCATCCGCTCCTGCTCGACGACGAGCTCGGCGCGCCGCCGGTCTCGGTGGTCGTCACGCGCCACTTGCGCCACCCGATCGTGCCGCTCGGCGCCGAGCACGGCTGCCCGGCCGAGGTGTGGGCGATCCTCGAGCGCGGCCTCGCGCGGAACCCCGGCGAGCGCTTCGCGAACGGCAAGGAGCTCGAGAGCGCGCTGTCGAGCGCGTGGCGGAAGCTGCGGATGCAGCGCGACGGCATCACGCCGGGTGAAGGACCGTTGTTCGGCGATGCGCGCGGCGCACGCACGAAGAAGGCGGTTCGCGAGGCCGTCGAGGAGGCCCTCGCGAGCGTGCGTGGTGCCCGCGAGCCGCGCAGCGAGCTTGACCAGCGACGGCTCGGCGAGCTCTCGCCGAGCGACCTCGGTCTCGACGCAGCCCCGTTGCCGGGCGAGGGGTCGCGCGCTCCGCTGAG
>SYFR01000334.1 GCA_005800325.1 Myxococcales bacterium
GAGCCCGGCCCGTGGCTCCGCGCCGCCACCGCCGCCGCCGCGCACCCGCTCGCTGCGGCCATCGCCGCGGTGTTGCTCACGGCGTTTGCGGCCGCACTCCTCTTGGCGCGAAGGCCGCGGCCACGCTTCGGGTGACGGGCGTGCTGCGGTCGATGCGGTGTAAAATCGCGGTAGAGGCGCGGCAGCGCGCATCACTCGGCGGGCGCGTCACGCCTCGGCCGCCGCGCCGCGAAGAAGCTCCGAAGCTGCTCGGCGCACTCGTCGGCGAGCACGCCGCTCTGCACCTCGAAGCGATGATTCAAGCGCGGATCCCGGCCGATCACGAAGAGCGACGCGACAGCGCCGGCCTTCGGGTCGTGACAGCCGTAGACGAGCCGCTTGATGCGCGCGTTGACGAGGGCGCCCGCGCACATGGGGCAGGGCTCGAGCGTCACGACCATCGTGAGCTCGTCGAGTCGCCAGCGGCCGAGCGCTCGAGCCGCGTCCCGCAGCGCCTCGACCTCGGCGTGCGCGGTCGGATCGCCGCACAGCTCGCGCCGGTTGCGGCCGCGCCCTACCACGGTGCCGCGCGCGTCGACGACGACGGCGCCGATCGGCACGTCGCCGTGCGTCGCAGCGAGCCGTGCCTCGCCGAGCGCGAGACGCATGTGCTCGTGGTCGAGGTCGTGTGCCAGAACGCGCAACCTAACCCGCCGCGCGCTCAGGGCACCAGCGCCGAATCCGGCGGCAGGGTGATGCCGTTGCGGGACGAGGCAGCGGCAGCGCGTGAGCGGCGGCAGCGACAGCGCGTGAGCGGTGGCAGCGGCAGCGCGTGAGCGGTTGCGGGCGGAGGGAGTGGCAGCGGGTGAGCGAGAGCGGGGCGGTTCGAACGCTCACTTCGCCTTCGTCATGCTGATGCAGTTCTCGAGGCGCTGTTGAAGCTCCGCCGCGTATGCCGGCGTAGTGGCAGGGCCGCGCTAGTTGTTCTTCGCGGCGATCCCCTCGAGCTCGGGGTACGCGCCCGAGTAGCCCTCGATGACGGACACCACCTTCATCGTCCGCGGGTCGACCACGGTCTCTTGCGGCGTGCCGACCGAGCTCCCCGGCACGAAGGCGTAGCCGGGGTCGGCCGCGACCGCGACGTTCGTCAGGCCGAACATGTCCTTCCACGTCGCCGCGGCGCCGATGTTCGCCTCCCCGTCGTTCGGATCGTCGATGATCAGCGTGAGCACGCGGATGTCGTAGCCCTGCTGCTTCCAGCTCGCGACCTGCCCTTCGAGGGCTTGGGCCTCTTCGTAGCAGGGGCCGCAGTTGAACTGGGATGTCACGATGAGCAGCGCGTCGATCCCCTTCTTGCCGTCGGGATCGAAATAATCCTTGATCGCGATCTTCCCGGGAGAGCTCGCCTGCTCGGGGTAGCCATCCCACGAGAACCCCTCGGGGACCGTGCCGCCCTCGGCCACGCCGTACGGTCCGCTCGGCCACGGCTTCTCGGTCACCGGCCCGCCGCCTGCGCCCGACGATGCCGCGCTACCGGAGGCTCCCGAGGTCGCCGCGCCGCTCGTCGCTCCCACGGTGGCCGCAGTGACGCTGGCCTCCGCGCTCGACGCGCCGCCCGCCCCAACGCCCGTCGTGACGCCGACCGCGCCGTCGGAGTCGATCTCGGGCCCGATCGCGAGCTCGTCGGCGCCGCTCAGGCTGTTGCAACCCGTAGCCACGCACCCCAGCACCATCGCCCAACCCAGGATCCGCTTCATCGTCATCGCCTCCAAGAAAACCGTCCAGCCGGCCTACATTGCTATGGGCGAAGCCATGCCTGGCTGTCAACAGTGTTGCGATGCGACGAACAGCCGGCCTACCTAGGAAGCTGGTGGTGATCGGCGAGCGGGTCGCGGGGGCGAGCCGCGCACGCGCGCTCGACGGTGCGCCACGCCGAGGTCGGCATCGACGGAAACGGGGGGCAGCCGCGCCGACTCTTAGGACGACGCGTTCGCCGACAGGCTCATCGGGCTCGGCGTCGCTTCGCGGTCGATGCCGACACCATCGCGCTCTATCACCTCGACCAGCCGGGCGCCGAGACGGCATTCGATGCCGTCAACGGAACCCATAACGGCAAGCTGAGCGGCCCGTTCGTCAAAGAGCCCGACACGGGTTACCTGCCGGCGATGTGCCAATAGAGCGTCGATGATTCGTGCGGCGTGCGGTGGATTGTCATCTAGCGCGCCCAGTATGATTCGAACATACGACCCCAAGCTTCGTAGGCTTGTGCTCTATCCAGCTGAGCTATGGGCGCTCAGGTGAGGCGCCTTGTTACGGTTCGGCTCGAACCATGTCAAGGCGAAACTCCGAGCCGCTGCCAGCGCGGAAATGGCGTGCACGACGAGCTCGCGAAGACCGTCGGTCGAAGGCAAAAAAAAACACGCGAAGCCTCTTCTGGAGGTCGCGTGTTTCGAGTGTGGCGAATCAGAGATTCGCGCCAAGAAAACACAGAAATAGTGACAATGTTGCCGAGAAAAGGGGAGAACTACGGGCGCTAGCGGAACAAGCAAGGGGACGCTCGCGTTCGATGGAAAACGCGCGAGGAAGAAAGTCGCGCGGTCTCCGAGGCTCGGCCGCTCCGCAGGGGGAGAGAAGCGACGATCAGGCTAGGAAGGCGAAGCGAACAAGCAAAGCGGCCACCGGCCCGCGACGTGTCGAGAGCCGCTTGGCAAGCAGGAAGAGGGAAGCAAGAGGCCCGAGAAGGGCTAAGCCAAGATCCCTAAGCCGAAGCAGAAGCGAAGCGTCGTTCGGGAGGAGACCTCGTGCTGCAGCCCACAGCAACGAACGACGGTGGTCCCTAGAGCACGCTGCGTGCCATCGCGGAATACGGCTGATTGGTCAATGATTTCAACGCGTAGCGCGCTTGCGCCGGCGGCACGTCGCGGGCGCGCATGCCGGCGACGGCGACGTCCGTGTCGCGGTCGCAGGGGCGGTCCGCAATCATTGCAGGGTAGCGGCGGCCGGCGGCCCGAACACGGCGTCAGGCGCCCACGCGCCGTGGCAGCTGCCGCAGCCTGCGGGTGCGGCGACCGTTGTGACGCGCAGCTCGGTGTCGAGCACGAAGAACTGCCAACGCTCGGCGGCCGGGCCGGCGTCAGCGACCTTGAGCATGGCGAACGTCACCGAGGGAGACGCTGCGCCGACGGCGTAGTGATGCTGCACGACGAGCGCCCCGACCGCGAGCGTCGGGCGCGCGCCACGGTCACGCAGCGCGAGGTAGCCGCGGGCCGCTTGGTTGTAGTGCACGCTGCGCTCGAAGCGGCCGCCGAGGTGCTCGGAGCGATCGCGTCCGGGCGCCTCCTCGAGCGCGGCAAGCGAGTCGGCGTGCTCCCAGCGCGCGCGCTTGTCTGCCGGGAGCAGCAGCGCGGCGGCGGGCGGGTGCTCGTCGGCGGGGGCAGGAGCGGCAGTGGCCGGTCCCATCCACGAGTCGTCGCTCACGAGCCGAGAGCGAGGCTCGGCGCATGCGAAGACAACGAACAGGGCCGATGGAAGCAGGGCCGAAATCAAGGGCGATTTCTGCGTCGAGCGCGACGGGCGCATGCGAACGTGATGCTACCTTGAGGCCCCATGCCTCGACGCAGTTTCCTCGCGTGCGCGGAGCGCCAGTGGGGCAGGCTCGCGCGAAGGTGCGTGGCGCTCCTCGTCGCCTGGCTCGCGGTCTCGGCGGGTGCGGGGCGCGGTGAGGCGCAAGGTGCGGGGCGCGGTGAGGCGCAAGGCGCGGCACGCGGTGAGACGCAAGGCGCGGCACGCGGTGAGGCGCAAGGTGCAGGGCGCGGTGAGGCGCAAGCTGCAGCGCGCGGCGAGGCACAACGTGCGGCGCGTGCATGGCTGGGCGTGCAGACGCACGAGATCGCGGGCGCGCTCGTGGTGCGGCGGGTCGCACGCCGATCGCCGGCGCTTCGGGCGCAGCTCGCCGAGGGGGACGTGTTGCTCGCGGCGGGGGGCGAGAGGCTCGCGGCACCGAGCGACCTCGCGAGGCACGTCGCTACGAGGGCTCCGGGCGAGCAGCTGGTCTTGCGACTTCGCCGCGCCGCGGGCGAGCGGGAGGTGGCGGTCGAGCTCGTCGACTACCCAGGTGCGGACGAGGTCGCGCGCCGCATGCTCGTCGGCACGCGGGCGGCCGATCTCGACGGCACGGAGCCGGTCCACGATCGCGTCGCGACCAAGGCTAGCGTCTGGCGTGGCAAGGTCGTCTTGCTCGAGCACTTCGCGGCGTCGTGCGCCAGCTGCGAGCGCATCGCCGAGACGCTCGCGGCGTGGCATCGCGAGCGCGGCCCGCGCGGGCTCACCGTCGTCGGCATCGCGGGCGACGACCCAAGGACGGCGCTCGCGGCCGTGAAGAGTTGGGGGATCCCGTACGGAGTCGTCGCCGATCCGGAAGGAGTGGTCGCAGCACGCTACGCGGTGACGGCCGTCCCGACGCTCGTCCTCGTCGATCGGCGTGGCATCGTCGCCGAAGTCGTCATTGGCTATTCGCAGGCGAGCCTGGACGCGCTCGACCGCAAGATCGCACAGCTCGTCGCGGCGCGGTGACGTCCGGTTCGTGCGGCGAATCAGAGACAGCTCGCTCGCGAAGACGGTGCTCCGCGTTCTTTGCGGCGTCGGAGCGCCACACTATCGTCGGCGCATGGCGCGCGCGATCGTGACTCCCGGCGTGATCGCGGCCGTGATCGGCGGCATGTCCGTCGTCGCGTCGTGCGGCTCGACGGCGCTGCCGATCGACGCGCGTCCGGTCCCGGGCACACGCGCATCCGTAGTCGACCCGGCTCCGAGCGCGGGCAGGCTCCCCGACGCGCCGCGCACAGCGGCTTCGGCGACGACCGCCGCTCGCGCAGAGGCTCCCACTAGCGTAGAGCCTGCCGCAAGCGCAGAGCCTGGCGAGCGCGCGCCGCCTCCCCATGGAGCATCGCGCTTTCCACCGCACGCGTTCGACCCGCCGTTCGCCCGCACGGCGAGCGAGGGCGACGGCCGCTGGACGGGGCTCGCCGACGGCGCGCGAGGCGGCGTGCCCGTGATGGCGCGCGCGCTCGTGCACCCCCACCCGATCAAGGGCTTCGTGTTCGTCGACGTCATCGCGATCGATCTCGCCAAGACCGAGCTGCGCCTCGTGGCCGGCACGGTCGAGCCCGAGTCGAAGGGCGCGAGCGCCGACGTTCGCACCGGCCTCGTGCCGAGCGAGGACTGGAGCCGCCTGCTCGCGGTCTTCAACGGCGGCTTCATGGCGCGTCACGGCGAGTACGGCATGATGTTGAACGGCACCGTCTTCGTGCCGCCGCGAGCCGACGCCTGCACCGTGCTGCTCGCGCGTGATGGCAAGATCGCGATCCGATCTGCGGCACGCGAGCTCGAAGACGCGCCGCAGCACCTCGGGTGGCGGCAGACCCCGCCCTGCCTCGTCGAGCGCGGCGAGGTCAATCCGCGGCTCGCGCAAGAGAACGCCTCGCGGATCTGGGGCGCTGCGGTCGGCGGAGCCCGCGACATTCGCCGCTCCGCGCTCGGCCTCGACGCCTCGGGCAGCACGCTGTTCTACGGCTTCGGTGAGTGGGTCACGGCCCGCGATCTCGCGCTCGCGATGCGGCAGGCCGGCGCGGTCGCCGCGGCGGAGCTCGACATCAACTGGTCGTACACGAAGTTCTTTTTCTTCACGCACGAAGACGCAGAGCCCCCGCGGATCCGCGAGACGATCGTCCCGAAGCTCGAGTACGACGCGAAGCGCTACACGTCGCGCCCCGCCGAGCGCGACTTCTTCTACGTGCGCGCGCGCTAAGACAGCTGGGGTCACACGTTCGCGCTCTGGCGACGGAGGTACGAGGCGCGGTGTGCCGGCGGGCTCGGTCGCGTCGCCGTCGCGTCGCCGTCGCGTCGCCGTCGCGTCGCCGTCGCGTCGCCGTCGCGGCGCTGGAATCGCGTCGGGGGCGACGGTATGGGGCCCGCCATGCCCACCGACACTCAATTCCAAGAGCTGCGCGCGTCCATCGAGCGCGGCGGCTCCGAGCGTTATCACGCGCAGAACCGAGAGAAGGGCAAGCTCTTCGCGCGCGAGCGACTGGCGCTGCTGTTCGACGAGGGCAGCTTCGTCGAGGACGCGGCCTTCGCGAACGCGAGCGCCGAGGGCCTCCCCGCCGACGGCGTCGTCACCGGGGTCGGGACTGTCGGCGGGCGGAGCGTCGCGGTGATGGCGAACGACTCGACGGTGAAGGCGGGCTCGTGGGGCAAGCGCACGGTCGAGAAGATCCTTCGCGTCCAGGAGACGGCCGACCGGCTGTCGATCCCGCTCGTTTACCTCGTCGACTCCGCGGGCGCGCGCATCACCGATCAGCTCGAGATGTTCCCGGGGCGACGCGGCGCCGGGCGCATCTTTTACAACCAGGTGCAGCTGAGCGGCAGAGTGCCGCAGGTGTGCCTGTTGTTCGGGCCCTCGGCCGCCGGCGGCGCGTACATCCCGGCGTTTTGCGACATCGTCGTCATGGTCGACAAGAACGCGAGCATGTACCTCGGCTCGCCGCGCATGGCCGAGATGGTGATCGGCGAGAAGGTGTCGCTCGAGGAGCTCGGCGGCGCGCGCATGCACTGCTCGGTGTCGGGCTGCGGCGACGTGCTCGCGAAGACCGAGCCCGAGGCGATCGACTTCTGCAAGCGCTACCTCGAGCTCTTGCCGACGAACGCGGACGAGCCGCCTCCCGCGCGCGAGGCCCGCCCGCCGAAGACGTTCGCCGAGCCGCTCGAGGCGATCGTGCCCGCGGATGAGAACAAGCCGTTCGACATGATGCAGGTCGTCCACCGCGTCATCGACGAGGGCTCGTTCCTCGAGCTGAAGGAGCGGTTCGCCAAGGAGCTCATCACCGGGCTCGCGCGGATCGACGGGCGCGTCGTCGGCGTGGTCGCGAACCAGCCGAAGCAGAAGGGCGGCGTCTTGTTCGTCGACTCGGCCGACAAGGCCGCGCGCTTCATCTGGCTGTGCGACGCGTTCAACGTGCCGCTGCTCTACCTCGCGGACGTGCCGGGCTTCATGATCGGCACCATCGTCGAGCGCCAGGGGATCATTCGCGCGGGCGCCAAGATGATCGCGGCGGTGAGCGAAGCGACGGTCCCGAAGATCTGCGTGGTCGTGCGCAAGGCCTACGGCGCTGGGCTCTACGCGATGTGCGGTCCCGCGTTCGGGCCGGACGCGACCCTGGCGCTGCCGAGCGCGTCGATCGCCGTCATGGGTCCGAGCGCGGCGATCAACGCCGTGTACTATAACAAGCTGCAAGAGGTGGCCGAGGGACCCGAGCGTGACGCGATGGTGCAGAAGCTCCGCTACGAGTATCGGGCCGACATCGACATCGAGCGGCTCGCGAGCGAGCTCGTGGTCGACGACGTGGTGCCGGCGGCCGAGCTGCGGCGCGAACTCGTGAGGCGCTTCTCGATGTACGCGAAGAAGCACGAGACGCGCCCGCGGAAGAAGCACCTCGTGCCGCCGGTGTGACGATGGGATCGGTGTGCCGCTGGCGGCGCGGGCGGGCGTCGGAGGAGCCACCGCGCGGCGCTTGCTCGGCGGCGCCGTCGTCGGGCTCGCGCTCGTGGCTTGGCCGCACTTCGCGCAGGCGGACGTGAGCGCGCGGCGGCTCGTCCCGTTGCTCGACGCTCCCTCGCGGCGGCACCCGCTCGGCGGCGAAGATGGGCGGATCCCGCTCGTCGTGCGGCTCCCTACCGGCGTCGCCGCCCGGTCACGCGGGCTCTTGCCGCTCGGCCCGGGGCGCGCCGCGATTCACCTGCACCCGTCGCGCGTCGCGGCCTTCGCGGCGGAGAACCCCGACCTCGACGTCACGGTGGCTCCGCCGCGGCACCCGCTGCTCGACGTCGCCGGCTCGCTCACGCACGCGCCCGCGTTTCGCAATCGCACCGGGCTCGACGGCGCGGGCGTCGTGGTCGGCATCATCGACACCGGCGTGGACGCGGCGCACGCAGACTTTCGCGACCAGGGTGGCAAGACCCGCATCGCGTGGCTCATCCAGCGCGCGGCGCCTCGCGGCCACTACCCCGATCTCGAGGAGCGCTTCGGCTGCACCTCGGCCGACCAGTCTCCGTGCGCGATCCTCGCGGCGGCCGACATCGACGCGCTCTTGCTCGGTGATGCGAGCGCAGCGCCGCGCGATCGGGCCGGGCACGGTACCCACGTGGCCTCGATCGCGGCCGGCAACGGCGGGCTCGGCTCCACGAAACCGCCGAAATATGTGGGCGCTGCGCCGAAAGCGACGCTCGTCGTGGCGGCGCCGTCCGAGAGCGGCTTCAGCGATCCGGACATCATCAACGCCGCGCGCTTCGTCTTCGACCGCGCCGACGCGCTCGGCATGCCGGCCGTCGTGAACGTGAGCCTCGGGTCCGACTACGGCCCGCACGACGGCACGAGCGAGCTCGAGCGCGGCCTCGCGGAGCTCGTCGGCGACGATCAACCGGGGCGCGCGATCGTGGTCGCCGCAGGCAACAGCGGAGGTCTCTTCACCTTCGGCGATCGCGGCCCATTCGGCGTTCACACCGAGGCGGCGAGCTCCGAGCACGCGACGACGCGCGTCCCGATCGCGCTGCCTGGCCTCGACGGCGCCGTCGATGGCGCGGGCTTCGTGTGGCTCACGTTTCGGCCCGGCGACGAGGTGTGCGTGGGGCTCGACGGCCCCGCGGGGCTCAGCGTCTCGCCCGTCTCGCCAGGCGACAGCGGCGGCGACGACGACGCGGACCTGCAGGCGGCGATCATCAACGCGATCCCTGGCGGCGACTCCGGGATCCCCTCGGGAACGAACAGCGCGGTCGTCTCGTTCAGCGGAACGTGGAACGCGAGCGACGAGATCGCCATCCTGCTGCGCGGGCGCGGCGATGCAGAGCTCTGGGTCGCGGGCACCGGGGACGCGGCGCCGGGGCTCGGCTACGGCCTCTTGTTCGAGCGCGCGGTGAAGTTCGGCACCGTCGGCGTGCCGGCCAGCCACCCCGAGCTCCTCGCCGTCGGGTGCACGCTCAATCGCACGCTGTGGCGGCCGCTCGGCGCCGATGGTGCGCTCGCGCTCGCGAGCTTCGGCGGCGTGCCGGAGCCGCTGGTCGACAGCACGTGCTACTTCAGCGGGGCGGGGCCAAACGCGCTGGGCGCGATGAAGCCCGACCTCTTGGCCCCTGGCGCCTACGTCGCTGCGGCGATGAGCCATGACGCCGATCCGCGCGCCGCACCCGGCAGCATCTTCGCCGCGTTCGACTGCCCCGATCCGGGCGACCGCCTCTGCCACCTCGTCGACGAGACGCACGCCCTGAACAGCGGCACGTCGATGTCGGCGCCCCACGTCACCGGAGCAATCGCGCTCCTCTTTCAGCGCGATCCGACGCTCACGCAGCGCGAGCTCATGGACCTCTTGACCTCGAGCGTCGCCCGCCCGCGCGGCTATGTGCCGTTCGACTACCAACAAGGTCCCGGCGAGCTCGAGCTCGAGCACGTGCTCGCGGTGCTCGACGAGCTGCCGAGCCTCGAGCCGAGCGTCGAGCACAGCTACTTCGTGCTCGGCGCGCCGTATCTGCGGCCCGATCCGAGCCAGTCGGTCGCCGGGGTCGTGGAGCTGCGCGACGCCGTCGACGAGGTCGCAGTGAGCGTGCCCGAGGGAGCGCTCACGTTGCGGATCGCGGGAGGTTTCGCGAGCCAGCCGCTGACGCGCGTCGCGGCGGGCATGTGGCGCTTCGCCGTCGCCGCCGAGCGCGGAACGGGCGGCGGGGTGGCCACCGTCGAGGTGCTCTACCGCGGCGAGCCGATCGGCACGCGCGTCTTGCCCATCGGGATCGACGCCTGGGCGGTCGGCACCGGCGTGAACGCGGTCGGTGGCTGCGCCGTCGCGCCCGCGCGAACCGAGCCTCGGTCGCCGCGCGAGCTCGCGGCCGTCACGGGTGCGCTCGTGCTGGCGCTGGCGCTCGTTCGTCGCCGACGAGCGCTGGCACTCGTGCCGACGTTCGCGCTCGTGCGTGGTCGACGAGTGTGCGCGCTGCGTGACTATCGAGCTATTTGGCGAGCTCTGCCTTGATGGCGACGACGATCGGGTTCGTATCGAAGCTGTCGTTCGCGTTGTTCGGATCGTCGCCGGGCCAGGTCGCGCTCGGCCAGTGGCCGACGAGCTTGCCGTCGCGCCCGATGAGGTACTTGTGGAAGTTCCAGTTCGGGGCGGGGGACGCAGCCGGCCCCGGATTCGGCTGCGACGCGAGCCACTGAAATACCGGGCGCGGCACGATCGGCCCCGCGCCGTCGGTGTCGATCACATGGTCGGAGTCGAACTCGTCGAAGGTGACCTTGTAGTCCGCGTTGCAGGTGCCGATCTGCTCGTCGCTGCCGCCCTGATTGCCGAAGTCGTTGCTGAAAAAGGCGAGGACGTGAAACCCTTGGGCCGAGAACGTTGCCTCCAGGACCTGGAGGGCCGCCATCTGCGGCGTGTAGCTTCACAACGCCGCAGTGTTCACCACCATCATCACCGCGCCGCGGTAGCTGCACATGCTGATCGGCTCGACCGCGGCGAGCGGCACCTCCGAGAGCTCGAAGATGCTGCCCGGGGCGGGCGGCGGATCGCACCCGGGCCCGCTGCCGCCGGCGCCGCCGCTGCCACCCGCTCCGCCGACTC
>SYFR01000335.1 GCA_005800325.1 Myxococcales bacterium
GATCATCGACGACCTCGGTCTCGGTCATCCGACTGACGCGCAGCGCCACGACCTGCTCGAGGTCTTCGAAGACCGCTACGGCGCGCGAGCCACCGCCGTGACGAGTCAGCTGCCACGAGAAAATTGGCACGAGTGGATCGGCGATGAGACCCTCGCCGACGCGATCCAGGGCCGCCTCGTCCACAACGCCTATACCTTCGACCTGAAGGGACCTTCGCGTAGAAAGAACAAGGGCTGAAACGAAACCTCCGACGCCACAACTCACCCCGAGCCGCTCACGCTCCGCGGCTGTCCACATGGCGGCGATACAGGTGTCCACGTCGGGCGGTATGCAGCAATACGTGCAATAATTGTGCGAATCGGAACGTTGTTGCGCCACCCTTGGTGGCACTGCTCAATCGCCCGACTGCTTCCCACCTCGCACAAGCCAGAGACTCAGCCACCCGCCAAGGAGACTCCCGTGATCCGACTGACACCCGTCACGAACCGCGCAGCCGACGAGACCTTCGATGAAGGGATGGAGCGCTGGTGGGCCGGTGATCGACGCGGCGCCGCCAAGTTGTTCCGACGCGCGCTCGAGCTCGACCCTCAGCACGCCGACGCCCACAACCACCTCGGCATCGTCAGCTTGGAAGCGCGGAAGCTGAAGGCCGCCGAGCAGCACTTCCGCGCGGCCATCGACGGCGGCCAGCGTCACCTCGAGCGCGACGGCACCGAGGCCCACTGGGGGTTCGTCGCGAACCGCCCGTACCTTCGTGGCCTTGCGAATCTCGCCCTCGTGTTCGTGGAGCAAAAGAAGTGGGCCGAGGCGCTCGCCATCCACAAGCAGATGCTGAAGCTGAATCCGAACGACAACCAGGGCGTTCGGTACTTGATCGGCGCCGAGTGCCTCCGCGTCGGCGACAACGATGGCGCTGTCAATGCCCTCGAGAAGTGCCTGCACGAGGACGTGGGCTGCGCCTTCGTCCTGGCGCTCGCGAGGCTGCGCGCTGGGGGGGGCTCCGCCGAGATCGGTGAGGCGCTGGTGACCGGCTTCGCCGCCAATCGTTATGTCGCGCCGATGCTCCTCGGCGAGACCTGGGTGCGCCTCGACGCGTTCCACGGCACCAACATGGCCGAGCCCGAGTGGGCGCACGACGTCATTGGCGCGCAAGCCGACCTCTGGCAGGCGGTCCCGCGCGGCGCCGAGCTGCTCCGGTTCTGGTGGATGGCTCCCCCGATCGCGATCTGGCGTCGCGAGCTCGACGAGATCATGGTGCGCCTCAAGGACCTCCCGGTGTCGAGCGAACGCTCGGCGGTGGTCTCCGAATGGAGCGCGCTGCGATCGGAGGAGACGATTCGCGAGCTGGTGCGGACCGTGCGCACGGCATCGTAGACGGGCCGGCGCTACTCGGGCGGGCGCGGCCTGGCGGTCAGCTCGACGTCAAGGCGCTCGACCATCTTCGACGGCCCCTCTGTGCCAACGTGCTTGAGAAGGTCTCCACCTCCGATATTACTGTACGAACCGAGCAGGGCGAGACAGGCATGACCGATGACAAATGGGATGTCGTTGCAGGCCGCCGCCAGCTGCTGCAAGGTCGTCTCGGGCTCCGCCGCCGCGTGCGACGATGTTTGAGGACGGCATGCCGGTGGCGGGTTGCAAGAGCGCCTACCGCCACCTCGAGGACAGCGCAAAGAGCCTCGGCAAGACCTGCCAGTAAGTCCTGCCCGTAAGACCCCAGTGAACGAGCGCGCGCAGCCAGACCCCCCAAGCACGCCGCGCGTCGACAAGCGCGAGCTCATGCGCGTCGTCTGCGCGGAGCTCGGACGCACCGTCGCGGCGCTCGAGGCCTCGTCCAAGGCCACTCGCGACGGCGCGACGCACGAAGAGGCGCGCCCCGAGAATGACAAGGATACGCGTGGTCTCGAGGCCTCTTACCTTGCGCGCGGACAAGCGAAGCGCGTGGTCGAGACCAGGGAGGCAGCGGCGCGCCTCAGCGGGCTCGCGCTGCGCACCTTCGCGCCGGGGGCGCCCATCGCGCTCTCGGCCCTCGTCACCGTCGAGGTGGACGGTGAGGAACATCGCTATTTCGTCGTGCCGGCCGCGGGCGGACTACGCGTATCGGTCAATGGCTATGAGGTGCAGCTCATCACCCCCGAGTCGGTGGTCGGCCGTGAGTTGATGAACAAGTGTGCGGGCGACGAGCTCGAGGTCCTGATCCAAGGGCGTACTCGGGAGTACCTCGTGCGCGAGGTGGATTGACCCGCAGGTTCGCCGGTGGGATGCGGGCAGGCGCCCCGAGCTGGTTCCCACTCTCAGCGCAGCAGAATGTAGCCAACGACCTGCTCGATGTGCATCGGGTCGAATTGTCCCATCACCTGTTGTCCGCAATCCAGGGCGACGGAGCCAGGGGCCCCTCCGGCTCGAGCCTCCCTGAGCCGGGCGACGACCGCCTGTACGAGAGCCGACAAATCGAGCGACTCGGGCTCGAGCCGGAGTCGGTCACCTGCGATCTTCGAGACGTCGATTACCTGGCCAATCAACTTTGCCATCCGGCGTCCGCTGCTGCTGGTCTCTTCGAGTCGGTCGCCGATCCGCGCCGGCGGTCCCTGCCGCATAAGGCCGCCAGGCTCTAGGAAGCCCCCGGCGGTTTCGGGACGTAGCCATCAGGGAACCTCGCGTGGTACGCAATGCGGGCGGCGTGGCGTCACAGTCCGCCTGACTTGGGGACAGTTCAGCGATGAAGACCCTCTGGATCGGCCTCGGCGGCGCGCTCGGCAGCGTGGCGCGCTACCACGTCGACGCCTGGTTCCAGCAGCGGTTCGGCGCCGCATTCCCTTATGGGACGTTCGCGGTGAACGTCGTTGGCTCGTTCTTCCTCGTGCTCTTGATGCACGTCGGGCTGCGCACCGAGCTCGTTCCGCCGACGGTCCGCGTTGCGCTCGCCAGCGGCGTGCTCGGGGGTTTCACGACTTACTCGACCTTCAACTACGACACTTTTCGGTACTTCCA
The DNA here is from genome assembly GCA_005800325.1 of Myxococcales bacterium. Classification (GTDB taxonomy): domain Bacteria; phylum Myxococcota_A; class Polyangia; order Polyangiales; family Polyangiaceae; genus SYFR01. Next base: position 2,993 of record SYFR01000335.1, read on the forward strand.
GAGCGGCGCCTGGGGCCTCGGGGCAGTGAACGTGCTCGTGACGATCCTCGGTTGTCTCATCGCCGGCCTGCTCGGCTGGGCGGCTGGGCGCTCTCTGGTCGGCGGGTAAGCGGGAGAGCCGCGGGGGGCGCCCGACGTCCCGCCCGTCGCGCGCCTCAGTCGAGCTGCTCGTCCACGAGCTCGCGCAGCGCGGCCAGGCGTCGCGCCCGCTCCGCGTCGACGCGCTTCGGCGCGCGGAGCGTCGAGGCGATGCGCTCGAGCTCGTCGTCGGACGGCACGGTCGCGGCCTTGGCGCCGCCCACGCCAAGCAAGCGCCCGAACCAGCCTTGCGAGCGCCCGAACCAGCCCTGCGAGCGCGAGAGCTGATAGGCATCGGCGTCGAGCGCGCGGCGATCGCTCTTCACGAGCCCGATGACGCCGGCGTTCGCTGTCGCCCACTGGGTGGCCTCGCTCAGCATGCCCCGCGGCACTGCATCGAGCTCCGAGCGCGCGGTCTTCGCGGCGCCGCGATGAAGCTCGCCGAAGATCGCGAGCAATGCGACCTGCTCCTCGACCGGGAGCGCCGTCGCGGACTGCACCGACACGCCGCCGCAGCCCTTGTGGAGCATGTGCGAGCCGTTCGCGAGCAGGACGCCGAAGCCGAGCAGGGCGCCCGCGACGTCGACATAGGGCTCGTAATCAGCCGCGTCGAGCTCCGCGTCGAGCCCCGCTTCGCCCAAGAACACCGCCGCCGCAGCGCGCGCGAGCGCGGTCGAGAGCATCGTCGCGTGGCCGACCTCACCGGCGCCGACCGCGATCGCGTACCCGTCGTCGGTCGCGACCACGCGCCGACCCGAGAGGGCGTTCGCCGAGGGTTTGCTACAGCCGCCGCTCTTGCAGCCCCCGCTGCTCGCACCGTCGGCGGTCAAAATCTCGAGCTCGACGGGCACGTCCGTGAGGCCGCCGTGCTGCATCATGCGCCCGCAAAGCCGTCGCACGGCCAGCGCCGAGCCGTCGAACGGATCGGGGAAATACGCGCTGGTCGGCAGGACGAGGCCGCTCACCGGCTCGGCGCCGCCCTCGTGAAGGAAGGCGGCCGCCCGCAAGAGCCACCGGAGACGCGCCTCGCGTACCGAGTCCATGGCTCGATCCCTATCGCGTCCCGGCAGCGCGGGCCAGCCCTATGGCATGTGATCGATGGCCGAGCGTCGCGGAGCCAATGGCACTCAGCCAATGGCACTCAGCCAATGGCACTCAGCCAATGGCACTCAGCCAATGGCACTCAGCCAATGGCACTCAGCCAATGGCACTCAGCCAATGGCACTCAGCCAATGGCACTCAGCCAATGGC
>SYFR01000336.1 GCA_005800325.1 Myxococcales bacterium
GGAGGCGCGAGACGGCGTCGGCGAGCTCGATGTCGACCGCGAGGTCGTAGCTGTTGAGCTTGAGCACGTATCCTGGGCGTAGCGGGTGCGCTTCATCGACCTTCATCACGAGGCGCGCGATGGCGCCGTCGGTCGACAGCTTCCAGTGCTTGTACTGGCTCGGGTGGGTAGCAAAGCGCACGGGGGCGACGTCGCTTTTGGCGGCGGATTCCATCGCGGACAGAGGTACTGGAGGTGTCGATGCCTGGCAAGGCGCAGCCCGCGGCGGCGCCCGCGGTGGCTGCGGATCCTCGCAACCCTACGCGACCACAACGGACCTTGACATGACGGGGCTCAAGCGGCGCGAGCGGCTCGAGCGGCTCAAGCGACCGGGGCTTCGCCGTAGAGCTCGGGCACCTCGAGGTAACCGAGGTCGGGGAGCGCCGCCACCGGCGCGAAGTGGAAGTAGATGCGCACGGCCAGGTCGCGCGCGGGCTGGAGCATGCACGCCGTGACCTCGTAGAGGCCGTCGGCGACACGGAGCCGCTGGTCGTGCGGGCACTCGCTCCAGTCGAAGAGATCGTCGCCGCCGCGGACGCACACCGTGCTCGAGGTCACGCGCAGCCCGAGCCGCACGTGATCGCTCGCGCGCGCGATGACCGCGTGATCGAGCGTGGCGCTGAAGTGGAGCAGGTAGTCGGCCGCGGCCCAGCGCACGCCGCACGCCGCGAACTCGCCATCGTTGACCTTGTCCACGAGCGCGCGGCCGTCGGGGAAGCAGCGCGCATAGTTCTTTTTCAGCCGCAACGCGTCGGCCGCGGCGGGCGAATAGAGCAGGAGCATGAGGCCCGGAGCGCGCAGCTCGGCGACCTGATCGTTGAGCGGGGGACGCACGCGCTTGCCCATCCGAGTTGCCGCGGCGATGGTGCTACACTCCGGCCCAGTGCGGAAGTCGTGGAGAGCGGCCGTGGCGGCGACCCTGCCGCACGACGCGCAGCAGGTCCTACGCGCTGCGCTGGACGAGGTCGGCTTCGCGACGGATGCCGCCGACGTGGGGGACGGCGAGCCCGGGCTCGCGTTCGTCGACTGCCGCGAAGTCGCAGGAGACTCGATCGCAGGAGGCTCGGGCGCGGCAGGGCGCTCGTACGTCATCGCCATCGTCGGCTCGACGGAGGGAGCGCGGCAGGCGCTCGCGCAACGTGCCGACGACGCGCTCGTGCTGCCGCTCGAGCCGGCCTGGGTGCGCGCGCGGCTCGAGCACGCCGAGCGGGTCATGGCGCGGGGCGAATACCGTCGGGCGTACGCCGGCAACGTGCAGCACGTCGACCGTATGCTCGGGATCGGTGCGCTCGTCGCCGGGGTCGCGCACGAGCTCAACACGCCGCTCGCCTACGTGATGTCGAACGTGGAGTACGGCATCGATCTGCTCAAGCGCCGGTCGTGGGTGTCGGCGGACGAGATCCGGGAGCTGCGCGAGGCGCTCCGCGAGGCCTACGAGGGCAGCGAGCGAATGCGCGAAATCGTCCGGGATTTGCGGACATTCTCGCGAGGCCGTGACGACCTCGTGGCTCCCGTGGATGTCCACCGCGTGCTCGACTCGGCGATCAAGCTGTGCATCGGAGAGCTGCGCCCGAAGGCGCGCCTGACGAAGAACTTCTTGCCCATGCCGGCCGTGGTCGCCAACGAGTCCCGTCTCGGTCAGGTGTTCTTGAATCTTCTGCTCAACGCGGCGCAGGCCATCCTTCCGAGCGACGCCGCCAAGAACGAGATCACCGTCGCGACGCGCACCGCGGACGACGGGACCGCCGTCATCGAGATCGCGGACACCGGCTGCGGGATCGCGAGTGAGGACCTCGCGCGCGTATTCGAAGCCTTCTACACGACGAAGCCGAGCGGCACCGGGCTTGGCCTCGCCATTTGCCGGAGCATCGTGGAGTCGCTCGCGGGCAACATCACCGTGACGAGCACGCTCGGGCTCGGGACGACGATTCGCGTCGAGCTCCCTCCGTCGAGCGAGCCGGCCGTGCAGTCGGAGCGACCGAGCTACGTGCCGCCGCCTCGGCGCGGCCGCGTCCTGGCGATCGACGACGAGCCCTTCGTGGGTCGGGCGCTCGCGCGGCTGCTCATGGGGCACGACGTCGTGTGCGCGGCGTCGGCGGAAGAGGCGCTCACGCACCTGTTCTCACCGGCTCAGCGCTTCGACGCGATCCTATGCGATGTGACGCTCGGCGACGCGACCGGCAAGGACGTGTACGACGCGCTCGTGAGCCGCTCCCCAGCCGCGATCGAGCGCATGGCGTTCATGACGGGCGGCGCGCCGACGCCAGAGCTGGCGGCGTTCCTCGAGCTGGCGGCTCGACCCGTGCTCGAGAAACCCTTCGACAGCACGCGCGTGAGGGCGCTCGTGCTCGAGCTCGTCGGTCCCTGAAGGAGCGCGTTGCTCGGGTTGGTTGCCTTCGTCGCCGTCCTCGTTGCGCTGCTCGGCGCGGCGAACGCCTTCGTGCACCGTCGCGCCGCCTTCGCGCTGGCGCTCGACCGTCGCGGTCGCCGCGTGCTCGCAGGCGTGCTCGGCCTCGGCCTCGTGCTGATGCTCGGAGGAGCCGTGCTCGCGCGCCGCGTGCCGAACGCCGTCACGGTCAGCCTCGCGGGGCTCGCCGCGGTGTTCGAGGTGGGCGTCCTCTTCGCGACGGCGCTGTCGCTCGTGGAGCGGGCGCTCTTCGGCGCCGGGCGCATGGTCGCGAGAGCCGCCGGCACGCGACCCGCGGAGGCGAGCCCAGGTGCGCCCACGAGTGCAGAGCCGACGGCCGCGGAGCCCACGCTTGTGGCGTCTGCGCTTTCGCGGCGCGAGGTCGTCGAGCGCTTGACGACGGGGGCGGCGCTCGCGGCGGCGGGCTCGGCGGCCGGATACGCCGGCCTGTTCGGGCGGCACGACTACGCCATCGAAGAGGTGGGAGTCGGCATCGCGCGGCTCCCGCGAACGCTCGACGGCTACACGATAGCGCAGCTCTCGGACATCCACCTCGGCCTCTTCGTCGGTGAGCGCGAGATGCGCGCGGCGGTCGAGCTCGTGCGAAAGGTCGCGCCCGATATCGTCGTGCTCACTGGCGATCTCATCGACAGCAACGCGCGCTTCGCGGAGGCGCTCTCGCGGCTGGTGAGGAGCCTCGGCGATCTCGCGCCGGTGTTCGCGGTGCCGGGAAATCACGACTACTACACGGGCGTCGACGCGACGCTCGCCAGCGTGGCGCGAGCCGGGGCGCGGGTGTTGCGCAACGCCTCGGTCGAGCTCGAGGGCGGTGGGCTCGTGCTCGCCGGGGTCGATGATCTCTCAGCGGAGCGCTTCGACGCGCGGCGCGGCCCGCGGCTGGATCATGCGCTCTCGGGGGTTCGCGACGACGTCGCGCGCGTCTTGTTGTGCCACCAGCCCTCGTTCTTCGAGACGGCGGCCCCGCACGTCGACGTGCAGCTGAGCGGTCACACGCACGGCGGGCAGCTCAACCTCGGCGTTCGCCCGGCGGAGCTCGTGTTGCCGCACGGATGGGTCGCCGGTCGCTACCGTCGCCACGACGCGACCCTCTGGGTCAACCGTGGATTTGGCACCGCTGGGCCGCCTGCGCGCCTCGGCGCCGCGCCCGAGGTGACCAAGGTCGTGCTGCACGGCGCGTGAGCCGCCCGCGCGCTAGCCGCCTGTCGGCAGAATCGTCGCGCCGCTTCTTGAGACCGTTGCGTGGCTCGCGCGACCTGCGAGATATTTCCCGCTCACGCCTGCGCGCCGCCTTCGCCTGGCGCGGCACGCCGTCGACGCCGCCATGCCACGACCCACATCGAGCACGCCGTCCACCGCCGCGTTCGCGCGTGCGATCCCGAGCGATGAGCGCGCGGTGAAGCGCACGATGTTCGGCAGCCCGTGCTGCTTCGTCAACGGCAACATGTTCGGCGGCGTGCACGGCCACGAGCTGTTCTTGCGATTGCCGGAAGAGGGCCGGCGCCTCTTGCTGAGACGAGACGGAGCCTCTCTGTTCGAGCCCATCCATGGCCGGCCGATGCGGGAGTACGTATGCGTGCCGAGCGCGATGCTCGACAACCCGCGGCTGCTGCGCACCTGGGTGCGCCGGGCGTTCGAGTACGGCCTCACCCTCGCGCCGCGAAAACCTCGGAAGCTCTAGAGGCCGGGGTCGCTGCCCCACTCGGGCGGACGCACGGCGCCGAGGTCGAGCGCGGAGCTCGAGATGGCGCGGACGGGTGGGCGACGAAAGAACCGCTCGCGCAGCTGCGGGTCGCGGATGTATCCGGCGATGCGGTCGACCTCGTCGAGCGCGCGGCGGCACACGTCGAGGGTCATCGGCGAGCGCATGCCGCTCGCGCGGTCGGCCTGGGTCGCGTGGATGACGGCGTCGCAGCAGAGGCCGCGGACCTCGATCCCGTACTCCGAGCCCTCCATCGCCTCGACGGCACCGAGCCCGGTCGTCGCCAGGAAAAGGCCCTTTTGAATGTCGCCGAGCTCGACGCGCGTCACCGCCTCGAGGGCGGTCGCGTAGACGTGGTAGCTCACGAGGGCCTGCGACTCCGCGAGCTGGCGCGCGAGCGCGGCCCGATCGCGAGCCAGGGTCGTCTCGCCCTGGGCTCGATGAAGGAGCGCGCTCACGATGAGCTCGTGGATGCGATCGTAGACGCCGCTCGTGTCGTCGAGCAGCGCCGCGGCGTCGCCGTGGATCACGCGCGCCTCGTCGAGGCGGCCGTGCTCGATGAGGACGCTGGCCAGCACGAGCAGCGTGTCGACGCGCGCATCGAAGTCGTCGTACTTCTCGTGCGCATCGCGCGCTCGGTAGAGGTACGCGAGCCCGCGGTCGACGTCGCCGAGCCTCGCGTAGGCGAGGCCGACGTTGGAGAGCGTCTTGGCGACCTGAAAGCGCGCGCCGATCGCCTTGCTGATGGCGATGGCGGAGAGGCACATCGCGATCGCATCCTCGTAGCGCCCGAGCACGAAGAGCGAGAAGCCGAGCGCGTTGCGGGCCCGTCCCTCGCTGCGGCGCGCGCCCTCGAGCGTGAGGATGCTGATCGCGTCGGCGTAGGTCTCGACCGCGGCGTGCACGCGGCCTGCGCGGCGCAGGAGCACGCCCTTCGTCCGAAGCACCTCGCCGCGCGCGCGCCGTGAGACGTGCTTCTCGTCGGTGATGCGAAGCGCGCGATCGACCGCCTCGAGCGCGCCGTTGACGTCGCCGGCGTCGCGCAAGAGCTCGCACAGGAGAGTGTGAGCGGCGACCTCGAGGTCCGGATCCGCCGCGAGCTTCGCGAGCTCGACGGCGCGCTGTGCGAGCGGCACTCCGTGCGCGAAGGCGCCTTCGTCGAGATCGAGCTCGGCGAGGCGCGAGAACGCGGTCGCGAGCCAGCGCGCATTCTTCGACTCGAGCGCGAGACGCCGCAGGGCAGCGAGGTTGCGGCGCCGCTCGCCCGCGTTGCCCAGCTGGCGATGGATGCGCGCCAGCGCGTCGTGCGACGCGAGACGCCGCTCGTCACCGAGGGGCGAGAGGTCGAGCGAGCGCCCGAAATAGCGGACCGCGAGCTGTCCTTGATGAGACGAGCGCGCGGCCTGTGCAGCCTCGAAGTAGAGCTCGGCGGCACGCTGCGGCTGTCCGCCGCGCTCGAAGTGCGAGGCCACGATGGCCGCTGAGAGCCCGCGAGCGAGCGGCGTCGTCGCGAGGAGATCGCCGAGTCGACGGTGCATGCGGACGCGCTGCACCGCGTCGAGCGCGCCGTAGGCGACGTCGCGCGCCACGGCATGCCGCAGGTCGAGCTCCCGGCCGCGTCGGTCGCAGATCCCTCGGGCGCAGAGGCGCGTCATGGCCTCGTCGTCGGACCGGCGCGTAAGCGTCATGAGCTCGGTGATGGCGAGGGGGCCGCCTGCCACTGCGAGCCAGCCGACGACGTCGTTCTCGGGACCGGGGAGCTCGTTGAGTCGATCCGCGAGCAGCTGCTCGACCGTCGAGGGGAGCTCTTCGGTGAGCTCTTCGAAGCGTGCATCGTGGCGCACGAGGCGCGCCTCGCCGTCGCCTGTGGCGCCCACGATCTCGAGGCCGCCGCGCTCGAGCAGCGTGTCCACCATCTCGAGCAGGAAGTAGGGATTGCCGCCGACCCGCGGCACGAGCTCGCGGCACACGTCGCCGGCGCCGTCGCGCACGCCGAGCCGCACTTGCAAGAGGCGCAGCTGTTCGTCGCTCCGAAGGCCGCGGAGCTCGCTGCGGATGAGTCCCTCGACGTAGCCGTCGATGCGCTCGTCGGGGCGCGCCACGAGCAGCGTGAGGATCGGCGAAGTCTCCGGGCGCTGAAGGATGCGCTTGAGCAGCTCGAGGCTCGAGCGGTCGGCCCACTGGATGCCGTCAATGACGACGACGACCGGGCTCTTCTCCGCGGCCGCCCCGATGAGGAAACGCACGGCGCGCACCGAGAGATCGTGATGCTGGGCCGCGGCCTCCTCGTCGGCGAGCTCGACCTGGGTGCCGCGCACGAGCTGGGTGAGGCGCTCGACGAGGCGCTCGCCGGGGCCGCCACGACGGAGCCTGAGCCACGTGCGGAAGGCTTCGCGCGCGTCGTCGTCGCCTGCCTCGTCCGTGAGCCCCGCGACCTCGCGCACCAGATCGGCGACCGTGGCGTAGGGAAGATCGATCGCCACCGGGGAGCACTCGACGCGAAACGTGTGCACGCCCTCCGGGAGCTCCGCGAGAAACGCGTCGACGAGCGCCGTCTTGCCGATCCCCATCTCACCGACGATCACGCGCGCCAAGAGCTCCCCCGAGCGCCGCGAAGTTCCGTGCTGCGACGGGAGGCTCTCGAGCTCGCCAAGCGGTGGCCACGTCGCGTGACGCGGCATGTAGACCGCGCGATGAAATGCCGCGTGAAGATCGGCCTTTTCGGCGTCGCGGCCGACGAGGTCGTGCGGCGTCAGCGCGGCATCCTGCATGCGCTCTTCGGCGGTGAGCGGCCGCAGGAGCGAGTAGACGCGGACCTTCTCTGGGAGGTTATAAAGCTCGGGCTCGTCGACCGCGAGCGGTGGGATCTCCGCCCAACGGAAGCTGCGCCTCACGAGGCGATAGACTCCGCCCGCGACGAACGTCTTGCCGAATGGCGTCTTGGCCGCGAGCTGCTCGCCGATGTAGCTCTCCGGGCTCTGCAGCGTGTAGTTGACGAGGTGCCCCTCTTCGTCGCGCTCGCCGGCGGCGACGCCTCGAACGATGGCGACCGCGGCGCGCAGCTGCACCGGCAAGTCCTCCGAGCGGCTCGCGATGAAGTCGTGCAGATCCACCGCGAGCATCGCCGCGTCGTCGGGCGCGCGCGACGGCATCGACAAGAGGCCGACGATCGCCTGCGCGTCGTTGTCGGAGCTCCAGGCCCACTCGGCGCGACGCTTGTACGCGATGTCGCCGAGCGTGGCGCGCGTCGCGGCGAGCTCGCGGCTCGCGGCCGCGGCTCCGAGCATCGTGGCGAGCTCATCGACGCCCTCGAGGCGCAGCCGCACGACGGCGACGTGGCGCACCTCGCGGGCCGCGCGCGTCGGCGCTGCGTACTCGGCCGTCCCGACGACGCTCTCCGAGAGCGACGCTCCGGGGCGTCGCACGGCAGCGAGCGTGGGCTGCACTTCGCCGGATGCAGGCGCGGTGCCGGCGGGGCCCAAGATGCGGTGGAGCGTCTCCTCGACCGCCGCGTGATCGACGAGCTGGCGGCGCTCGAACATGTGCTGCGTGAGAGCGCTCGCGAGCTCTCGCGCCGAGGCAAAGCGCTGCGCCGGATCGAGCGCCATCGCCTTCTCGACCACGGCGTCGAGCTCGGGGGCCACGGTGGCGTCGAGCGCCGAGGGCGGCCGCACCGCGCCCTTGAGGAGGGCCTCAGCGAGCAGCTCGCCCTTCAGGCCGCCGTACGGCGAGCGCCCGGTCAAGAGCTCGTACAGGACGACCCCGAGCGCGTAGATGTCGCTCCTCCGATCGACCGCGTCGCCGCGCGCCTGCTCCGGCGACATGTAGCCGAGCTTGCCCGTGAGGAGGCCTCGCTCTCCGCGAAACAGGTTCGCGCTCGCGATGCCAAAATCGGCGATTTTCACGACGCCGCCCGACGAGATGAGGACGTTCTGCGGCGACACGTCGCGGTGGACGATCGACAGCGGCAGCCCGCCCTCGTCCTTGCGCTCGTGGGCGTAGTGCAGGCCCTTGGCGATCTCGGCCACGATGAAGGCCGACACCGCGTGGCCGAGCTTCTCGCCCCGCTTCTCGGCGGCGCGCGCGAGTCCGCCGAGGTCGGTGCCGTCGACGTACTCCATCGACAGGAGGAGCTCGTCGCCGTGGTGCGAGAACTCGTACACCTGAACGATGTTCGGGTGATTGAGGCGCGTCGCGAGATCGGCCTCGTCGACGAACATGTTCCGAAAGCGCCGCGATTTCCCGTGCTCCGGGAGAATGCGCTTGAGCACGAGCTGCTTGAAGGTCCCCTCGGCGCCGCGCTTCTTGGCGAGGAACACCTCGGCCATGCCCCCCGAGCCAAGCCTTCGCTCGAGCTCGAAGCCCGGAATTTCGGGAAGCGCGCTCGCAGACGAGCTCATCGGACGCGCGAAGATTACTCGAAACCGGCGTGCCCACACGCGCTCAGTTCACGGGACCGCTCCGGTGTCGCGGCGTCCCGCGTCCGCGCTGCGTGGCACGGCCGTCGGAGGGCGCGACGCCGCGGCCTTGACCTCGATCCATCGGCCGTTTCAACCGGTCGCCACGTGTACTAGCGTCGCGCGCCATGAGCCCCTCGGCCTCTCGTCCCAGGTTTGCCGGCAGCCTCGCCCTGGGCGCGTGCCTCGCGCTCGCGCCGGTTGCGCACGGTCAAGACGCCGCGCCGCCGCCCCCTGCCGCGGCGGAGGAGCCCCCGAAGGACGGTGCCGAGACTCCCGCCGAGCCGGTCCCGGATCTCGGGGCGTGGGGCGTCGGCGGCACGGAAGAAGAGGGCCGCTTCAAGCCCTCCGGCAAGACTGGCAAGCTGAAGGAGCTCGAAGAGGAGCACGAGGTCGAGGCGGTCGCGGCCGCGCGCGCGCCCGCAGCGCTCGGTCCCGCGGGCGCTGCCTATCTCGACACCGCGTTCGTCGTCGGCTCGGGCTCCATCGTCGTGCCCCTGCAAGAGTCGGGAGCGACGCAGATCGCGCCGACCGCGTCGTTCTTGATCGGCGCGAGCTACCGCCTCGCCAAGCGGTGGGAGGTCGGGTTGCGGTTCGGTGTGTCGAGCGCCGAGACCAACGGCCCGCGTTCGCCCATCGTTGGCACGCGCGATCCCGATAGCTTCAAGCAGATCGCGACCGGCGGCCTCGAGCTCGGCATCGCGCCGCACTTTCAACCCGTCGCGGGGCTGATCGTGCCCGTGGGCCTCGCGCTCACGATCCCGACCGGGATGGGCGACCTGTTTGCGACGGTCGACAACAAGGCGGAGCTCGCGCAGGCGATGGTGAACGAGGCTGCGGCGGCGGCGCGCGGCTGGGAAGATCGGGGGCTCTTTTCGCGCGACCGCTTCGGCGTCACGCCCTCGGCCGAGGCGAGCTGGGAGAAGCCGTTCGGCATGGGCGTGCTCGCGCTCGAGGCGCGCACCAAGTTGGAGATCCTGATCAAGACGGGCGGCCGCGAGCCGGATCCGCCGACGGGAAACCAATCGACCGGCGTGGTGAACGGCGTGGCCTTCAACTGGGTGCTCGGCGGCGGCGCCTTCTTCCGGATGTTCGACGGGCTGCTCGAGCCGGGCCTGCGGCTCTGGGGCGGGGTGTCGACGCCCACCGACGAGGTCGGGACCATCGACAATGGCGGCGGGGTGTTCGTCGCGGAGCCGAACGTGAAGACCCGCGTGGCGTTCAACGCCGACAAGACCTTGGGCCTCGACGCGCGGGTCGCGATCACGCTCCCCGTCGCAGGCCCGCTCGCCTCGGGCGTCGGCACCACCGAGAGCTCGGTGTGGGGTCTGCGCGCGACGACCGGCCTCTTCTTCTGATTCGGCGTCGCGCCGCGTAGCGCCCGCGTCGTCTGCATCGCCGTAACGCCTGTGTGCGGCGTGTGGGGCATATGCCTTGCAGCGCGCGATGCCATGCAGCACGGCGCGACGACGCGGAGCGAACACAAGGGGCGGCAGACCGAGCTGCCGCGGGGCGCCGTGCTGGTGGCGACCGAGCTCGGGGACTCGGGAAGCGAGGCGATCGCGCGCGGCGACGAGTGGGCGACCTTGTGCGGGCTGCCGCTCGTGGTCGTGCACGTGGCGCTTCGGTCCGATCCCTTCGTGCCTCTCTTGCCGCACGAGTACCGTCCCGACCTCGCCATCGCCGAGGTCCCGCGTCACGCCCGAAACGTCCGCGATCAGGTCGCGGCTCACACGGCCCGCCGCACCTCGGACTTCGACATCGTGATCGAGCGCGGCTCGCCTCACGCGGCCATCGTGCGGCTCGCCGAGGAGATCGCGCCGGCGCTGTTGGTGCTCGGCAGCAGCCAGAAGTCATCGCTCGAGCGCATGTTGTTGTCGAGCATCGCCGAGCAGATCGTCCGCCACGCGCCGTGCTCGGTGATGGTCGCGCGCCGCCAGGTGAGCGAGGGCCCGGTGCTCGTCGCGACGGACTTCTCCGACGCGGCGATGGTCGCGCTCGAGGCCGCGCGCGAGCACGCGACGAAGCGACGGCGCGAGCTCGTGTTGCTGCACTGCCTCGACGTCTTCCAGCCGGTCCTGACGACGTTCGAGCCTGCGGCGGCCATCGACGCGACGACGCTCGGCTCATTGCGCGATGCGGCGCGCGAGCTCGGAGGGGCGCTGCTCGCCAAGGTCGGCGTCGCCGGAAGCGTCCTCGTCGAAGTGGGGGATCCTGCGCGCATGATCACGGCGAAGGCGGCAGAGCTCGGCGCCGCGATGGTCGTCGTCGCGACGCACGGACGCACGGGCTTCTCGCGCATGGCGCTCGGCTCCGTCGCCGAGAGCGTCGTGCGTAGCGCGCGCAGCCACGTCTTGGTCGTGCGCCCGAGCGCCCTCGGTCGTCCGCGGCCGTGAGGCTTCGGTGCGCCGCCGCGGAATCGACGCGCTCGAACCCGTCACGGTGTGGCGCGATGCCTCGCAAATTCGGGGCTGCGGGCCCGCCACACCGTGGCATGCGTCCTGCACGCCTCGGCTGGGTCGCAACGCCTATGACGAACATCGAAGGAAACGATACTTCGGGTCGAGTGTTGATCGTCGATGACGACCAGAGCCTCTGCGAGCTCGTCGTCAGCGAGCTTTCGGCGCGGCACCTCCAAGTCGACGCGACGACGGACGCGGAGGCCGCGCTCGGCATCGTCACCGAGGGCGAGTACGACGCCGTGGTCCTCGACATGAACCTCGGCGCGTCCAATGGCCTCGAGCTCTGCCGGCGCATCCTCGAGCGGCGGCCCGAGCTCCCGGTCGTGATGATCACCGCCTTCGGCAGCATGGACGCGGCGATCGGCGCGATCCGCGTCGGCGCGTACGACTTCGTCAATAAACCGCTCGCGTTCGACTCGCTGGCGCTGACCGTCGAGCGCGCGGTGCAGCACCACCGCCTGAAGCAAGAGGTGCGTCGTCTTCAGCAGGAGCAGGCGGCGCCCCGAAGCTTTGACGACATGATCGGCGA
>SYFR01000337.1 GCA_005800325.1 Myxococcales bacterium
AGGCGCGCACGCGGCGCAAGGCGCTCGAGCAAGAGTCGGATTTCTACGGCGCCATGGACGGCGCGAGTAAATTCGTCCAGGGCGACGCCGTCGCTGGCCTCCTCATCACCGGCATCAACCTCATCGGCGGCCTCATCATCGGCGTCGTGAAGGGGATGGACATCGGCACGGCCGCGAAGACCTTCTCGGTCCTCAGCGTCGGTGACGCGCTCGTCGCACAGATCCCGGCCCTGCTCATCTCTTCGGCGGCCGGCGTCGTCGTCACGCGCAGCGCCGACGGCGAGGCCATTGGCGACACGCTGCTCGGTCAGCTCTTCGGGCAGCGGCAGGCCGTCTACCTCACCGCCGGGATCGTCGCGGTCCTCGGCCTCGTTCCCGGCATGCCGGCGCTCCCCCTCATCGGCTTCGCCGGCGTGCTCGTCTACTACGGGCGACGGCACTCGGCGCAGAAGCGAGCGGTCGCTCTGTCGCCGAGCAATGGCGTATTCGATGGCGGAGTCGCGCAGAGCTCCGGCGGCGACGCGAACGCCAAGCCGGGCGCGCCCAAGCCTGGCTCGGGCGAGGACGTGGACAAGGCGCTCGCGCTCGACGTGTTGACGCTCGAGCTTGGCTACGAGCTCGTCGGGCTCGTCGACACGGCGCAGGGCGGCACGCTGCTCGATCGCGTCGCTGCCTTGCGGCGCGAGATCGCGCGCGAGTTCGGCATCGTCGTGCCGAGCGTTCACGTCTGCGACAACCTCGAGCTCCGGCCCGGGAGCTATCGCATCCTCCTCTCGGGCAACGCGATCGGCGACGGCAAGTGCCAGCCCGGCCGCATGCTCGCCATCGATCCGACAGGCAACGCTCCGCCGCTCGAGGGCGATCCCACGACGGAGCCGACGTTCGGCATGCCGGCGCGCTGGATCTATCCGCGCGACCGCGAGATGGCCGAGGCGCTCGGCTACACCGTCGTCGATCACGCGACCGTGCTCGCGACCCACATTGGCGAGCTCATCCGGAACAACGCCCACCGCATGCTCGGGCGCCAGGAGCTGCAGCACCTGCTCGACCTCCTCGCACAGAAGTCTCCCAAGCTCGTCGACGATGTGGTTCCGAACTTGCTTTCACTCGGCGAAGTGCTTCGCGTTCTTCGCAACTTGCTCCGCGAGCGCATCAGCATCCGAGATCTTCGCACGCTCATGGAATCCATCGCCGACCTCGCGGACCAGACGAAGGACAGCGAACAGCTCACCGAGCTCGTGCGCGAGCGCTTGGCCCCGCAGATCACCTCGATGGTACGGGGCCCTGACGGAAGCGTCGCCGCGTTGGCGCTCGATCCGCGACTCGAGGAGACCCTCCGCGGTTCGCTGCGCGACATCGCGACCGGCGTTGGCGGCGCGCTCGATCCGCGGATGCTGGCTGCGCTCGCGCGTGAAGCCGAGGCGGGCCTGCAGCGCTTCAGCGTGCTCGGCGTGCCCCCGATCGTGATCGCTCCGCCGGATCTGCGCCGCTACGTCCGCGCGATCTTCGAGCACAAAGTCTCTCAGTACGCGGTGGTCTCGTTCCGCGAGATCGAGCCCGCCATCCCGCTGCGCGTCGTCGACGTTCTCGGCAGGGAGTCGCAACTGGCACTGGCCTAGGAAGGAACATGACGATGAGCCACGTATTTCGCGGTCGCACGTTGACCGAAGCCCGTGAGGCCGCCGCTGCCGCGCTCGGCCCGGACGTCGTCCTGCTTGGACGCCGACAGGTGAAGAAGAAGGGGCTCGTCGGGTTCTTCGGCGCGACCGAGTTCGAGGTCGAGGCGGGGCAGCGCATTGGCGTGCCCGACATCGACGCCGCGCTCGCCGCCCGCCACGGACTCGCGCGCTACTCGGCTCAGCTGAGCGAGCGCGAGCCGGCGCCGCAACTGCGGGGCAGGGGGCAAGAGCCGGGCCTCTTCGCGCGCGGCGTGTACGAAGCCGACGAGGACGAGGACGACGACTCCATGGCACCGCGTCAACAGACTGCCGATCTCGCGCGGCTCGAGAACGAGGTCCGCGCCGTGCGCGCCATGCTCCACCGAATGACCAGCTCTCCGAAGCGCCTCGACGCACAGCTCGAGAGCTTGAAGCAGGCGGTCGACCGCATGACGCCGCCCCCGAAGCTCCCCGAGCGCATCGAGCGACTCGTCGCGGCGAGCGGCATCGACGGCGAGCCCGCCCGGGTCCTCGCATTGCGCCTCCTTCCATTCACGGGCGACACGGACGGCCTCGCGGAGGCTTACCGCGACGCGCTCGCCGATCTCGTGCGTGTGCGCCCTTGGCCACTCACGAACGAGAGGCGCACTCTCATCGCGCTCGTGGGTCCGCCCGGCGTGGGCAAGACGACGACCGCCGCGCGCATCGCGGCGCAAGCCATCGCCCAGCACGGAAAGACGGTGACCTTCATCGCGTGCGACACCTACCGCGTCGGCGCCGTCGAGCAGCTCACGAAGTACGCGTCGCTCCTCGAGAGCCCCTGCGACGTCGCGCGAACGCAGGCGGAGCTGAGCCAGGCCATCCAGCGC